>JAFSFU010000153.1 GCA_017435025.1 Lachnospiraceae bacterium
CGGCAATACATCCATTTCCCACAAGGCAACTCTGCTTGCGGGAAAGGTTCTTGCAGCAACTGCCATCGATCTGATCGAGAAACCGGATATATTACAGGAGGCGAAAGACGAGTATGACGCAAAAATGAAACGTTACGGCGGATATTTCTGTCCGGTTCCTGCAGATGCAGTTCCGGCAGTTCCGGGTGAGAAGATGTAGGAGATAAAAAAATTTTGGAAAGAAGCTGTCTGGAGCGGAATGCTCCGGATGGCTTTTTTTGCGTCTTTTTAACTATTCAAAATAACTATACAATCACATAGCAATATTCAAATATTCAATTGGAGAATTATGAAAAACCATGGTAAAGTCTGTCGTGGAACATAAGGAATTTATGAGGTACGTATTATGGTTGAAATTGTTGGGGTTAATAAATCGTTTGAAAATACTTCTGTGTTACAGGATATTAACCTGACTATTCAGGATCGTGAAGTGTTTGGCCTGGTTGGTCCAAGTGGTGTTGGAAAATCTACCCTACTGAACTGCTTAATTGGTCTGGAAACTTATCAATCCGGAAGTATTTCTATTGACGGTGTGAAACTGGAGACTTTATCAGATCTTCAGATGAGACAGTTTCGAAAGAATATGGGAATGATTTTCCAGAACTTTTCTCTGATTGGCAGAAAAGATGTCTTTCATAACATTGCTCTGCCGATGGAATGTTGGAATTATTCCAAAGGTGAGATCAAAGAGCGAGTGGAAGAGCTGGCGGAACTGACAGGGATTAAGGACAAACTGAAAAATCGTCCGTCAGAACTTAGCGGTGGCCAGAAACAGAGAGTTGCCATTGCGAGAGCGCTGACCATGAATCCAAAGTATCTTCTGTGTGATGAATGCACATCAGCATTGGATCCAAAGTCGACTATAGCGATCTTAGATCTTTTGAAGGATCTGCAGAATCATTTTGGAATTACAATCATCGTGGTAACCCACGAGATGGCAGTTGTTCAAAGTCTCTGCAATCGTATGGCAATTCTGGATGCCGGAAAAGTTTCCCTTGTGGGAGATGTTCAGGAAATCTTCCTTAATAAACCGGAACAGTTAAAAGCCCTTATCGGTGAAGATGACAGAAAGATTTCCATTACGATGGATGTACAGGATTTTGCCGCGATTCGTGGAGTGCTCGATAAAAACGGTACAAATTACAGGGTGTCAGGAGGTGTGTAAAAAATGGAAGCAATCAAACTTGCATTGGAAAATACTAATTTAATGCGCTATCTTCCAAACGTTATTTTACCTGCAATCGGTGATACACTGGTTATGGTGCTGGTTTCCGCAGTGCTTTCTATTGTATTCGGAATCCTGCTGGGTATTGTCCTCGTTATGACTGCTGAGAATGGATTGTCTCCGCAACCGGTTGTTCATGCTGTGTTGGGAAAGGCAACCGATATTATTCGTTCTTTTCCGATGATGATTCTGATTGTAGCAATAGCTCCGATTACCAGATTTTTTATCGGAACAAAAATTGGTGTAAAGGCTGCAATCTTTGCGATAACGATCGGTAGTACACCGTTTGCTACCAGAATGACAGAAAATGCTTTGAATACGGTTGATCCGCAGCTGATTAAGATGGCTCGTTCCATTGGAGCTTCCAAGAGACAGATTATTTTTAAGGTCATGTTAGTGGAGGCACTGCCGGTTCTGGTTTCCAATTTTACGATCATGATGATCAATATGCTGAATACTTCTGCGATGGCAGGTGCAGTTGGTGCCGGTGGTCTGGGTGCGGTTGCCCTGACATACGGATATCAGCGTTTTGACTACGCGATCATGTATTTTATTGTTATTATTTTGATATTACTTGTTATGTGTATTCAGGGAATCGGTAACAAGCTATATAAATTAACTAAATAGGTAAAGGAAAGGTAAAGGAAAATGAAAAAGAGAGTATTAAGTGGATTACTTGCTGTAGGAATGGTATGTGCACTGTTAGCCGGATGCGGAAGCAAAGCTGAAGAGACAACAGCAGCGGCAACTGAAGCGGCAACAGAAGCTAAAACAGAAGCAGCGGAGACAGAAGCGGCAGAGACAGAGGCAGCGGCAACAGATGCTCCGGAAGTAATTAAGGTTGCCGGCACAGGCGTTTCTGAGGTTTTCTATCAGGCTTTAAAAGAAAAATATGAAGGCATGGGCTACAAAACCGAGTTTATTGCATTTGATTCCAACCCGGTTTGCTTAGAGGCATGTGCAAGCGGCGAGACCAATGTATCTTTAGGTCAGCAGGTTAAGTTTGCTTATAGCTACAATGAAAACAATGGTGCAAACCTGGATATGGTGAAGCCGTATGCAATGTTTACAGGTATTGGTCTTTATTCTGAACAGTATGCATCTGTTGATGAAATTCCGGAAGGTTCTCAGATCGCAGTTATGAATGATGCGGTTAATGAGGATGTTGCATTAAGAATTCTCGAAGCCGCAGGTCTGATCAAATTAGCAGAAGATGTTGATCTTGTTACAGTTGCGGATATCGTAGAAAATCCGAAGAACCTGGAAATCATGGAAATGGATCAGGCTCAGACTGTTACTGCCCTTACTGACATGGCAGCAGCATGCTGCTGGTTTACACATATGTCCGCAGCAGGTAAGGATCCGTCCACATATCTTGTAAGAGAAGATGTTATGGTGAACTATCCGATGGGTGTTATCGTTAATGGTGAAGATGCGACATCTGAGTGGGCAGTTGCTATGGCAGAATGCTTCCGCGATGCAGATGTACAGGCAGCAATTAACGAGGTATATCCGAACGTATTCGAATTCTATACAAGTGATGATCAGGTGGATTTAACAAAGTAATCTTTCTGTATGAGTTTGGGGTGAAAACTGATGAATGAACTGTGGTTGGATTCGATTAAGAAACTGTATTGTGCGCTGGAATTAGGAAGACGTGCTGTAGGTGTAAAGTTATTTCGAACAGAAGCGGAGTTTGAAGCTGCTGAAGCAGTTTCATTAAAACGGCCGATCAATTACTGTCAGATGGTAGCAGCTGCAACCAATGGAAACTGCATTAAAGCAAAAAAAAATGATTTTAAATGCAAGAGCGGTGAACGAGTACTGGGAATTGATCCGGCAGACCCAAAGAACAGTCAGGGAGAAAACTGGGCTCGTTTGGGATTATATAAGGATGCTGAAACCTCCGGAACAATAAGAAAAGAACTGGTATATCTGACAGAGCCATGCTATGGACTGATGGTTGCTCCGATAGAAAAACTGAATGAGATTCCGGATGCAGTTATTCTGATTGTAAATGCCTATAATTCTATGAGATTGCTGCAGGGATATGCTTATTCTTATGGCATGCCAAAATCCATCAACATGATTGGAAACCAGGCAATCTGTTTAGAATGTACAGCACGCCCAATCGGTATCAAGGATCTGAATACGTCCATGCTTTGTATCGGAACCAGACACCGAGCTGGTTGGAAAGATGATGAAATGGCGGTTGGCATTCCTGGCGAACAGTTCATTGATGTTGTCAATGGTTTGATGAATACATTAAACCAGATGGAGAATGATTCCAATAAAAAAATAATCGAAGAGAAATTCAAGAAAGAAGATATTCCTTTTACAATTCGATATGGATACAATTATTATATGGATTGCTAGGAAGTTGATATTTCGTGCAGTGATGTAAGTTTTATCATTTTATTATAAGATTATAAAGTAAATGCAGTATTTTCAAACATGTTTCGTTTTCGGATTTTGTCCGTGCATCGATAATCAGCTGCTCGGCTAACTCGCTCCTACGGAGCTTAGACAGAGCGGCGCAGATGAAATTAGCACAGACAAAATCTCGAAAGCCTCGCAAATCGTTTGAAGGATACTGCATTTATTTTTATAATCCACTAATTGAATATAATAGAAGCTTGATATTAGTATCCATAGAAAATTTCTTATTTATGAGATACTTAAATATGTCATTTTTACTGGATTAGTGGTATCAAAGTATCTATGTGTAAAAACAAGATTCTAATATACCTAAAACGAGTGTTTTGCGGTATCTGGGACCTTCTTTTTTCTCATAAGATACTTTAACAAAACGATTTGCTATTTTTCGAAATTTATAGTATATATTATTATAAAATTTTCATATAGATACTTCCAACGTGTTTTGAGTTTATTATGATATTCGATTGAGTAAAGATAAAAAGAGCCATCTAATGGAAAACCTCTTATTTTGTAAATGATAGGCTAAACGAAGGCAGTTGGCCGTATTTACAGAATAAGCGATTTTCTATAGATGGTTTTTTATTTATTCAATAAAATATCAACCTACTCCGGCTTCTTTCTCGCAAACAGATAGAATCCCGGATTACGATTGTCTGTATCCTGCGCCAGAACTTCCGGTGCGCAGTACACAAACGGGGCATCCACACGAACTTTGCCCTGTCGGCCTTCTTCTTCATATTTGCCTTCTTTATAGGATGGATCCAGAATGCAGATGGAGTCTTTGTCGGCAGAGAGAAGGAAGATATAGTGACCGCCGTGGGAGAAAACGCCGGTATAACCTTCACGGTCACCACCCACGTTTGCAATAACACTTCCTCCATTCTGGAGATGGCGCATAGCTGTTTTTACGCTGTTGGTGGTTTTGAAATCCAGGTTGAACATATCTGCAACAATCGGACCAAGGATTTTCAGGTTTGTGCCAGGTGTCAGATTTGCCTTGTTTTTGATGGAAAGAGAGATTAAACGCTTAAGGGAAATCGTCTTTGTTGTCAGATGCTCGACCATCATAGCAAGAGAGCAGAGACCGCAGCCGGCTTCCTTAATGGACATGTTCACAAATTTGCTGTCCGGATTGCTGACGTCAGTCGGATAAGGGATATGTGGGTATTCTAATTGATTTAAATATTTCATATACAGATACCTCCTTTATATTGATATTATTACGGCTGTAGATAAAAATGTCAAGAAATAGCAAAGATTTTCCAGAAGAAAAGGTTTATAAGAAAGTGTTTATCAGATAAAATGTTATGTAGGGAAAAATTGCAGGATAATTAAAGCGAATAAATACATATAAGGAATGGGAATACTATGCAGAAAAACTATGAAATTATCGTATTGGATTTAGATGGTACGCTGACGAATAGAGATAAAGTGATCACACCACGTACAAAGGCGGCCTTGATGGAGGCTCAGAAACGTGGGAAAAAAGTCGTTCTGGCATCCGGCAGACCAACTCCGGGCGTATTGCCTTTGGCAGAAGAGTTGGAGTTGAAAAACTATGGTGGTTATATTTTATCCTTCAATGGTGGAATGATTATGAACTGTACGACCGGAGAAGTAGTATTCTCACA
>JAFSFU010000154.1 GCA_017435025.1 Lachnospiraceae bacterium
ATGAGGACGGATGTGGATATGCTGTAATTTATGCTATGGTTACACCGCATACTATGAACGTTTCTGAATGGGATGATAAAATTATTCTGGAAAATGTAGAGATTGATTCTGGAGAGGGAAGTGCAATTCATTTACGTTTTGGTTATGAACTCGTAGTCGGAAAAGGAGTAGAGCTTACATCTAATTCAAGATATGGTACTGTTTGTTGTGATGCGGCAGAATCCGCGGATACTGCAGGACTGTATGAGAATCCGTTTAAATTTAATGGTGGTAAAATTATTAATGAAGACACAAATGCAGGTGCTATTAACCAGCAT
This sequence comes from Lachnospiraceae bacterium, assembly GCA_017435025.1. The sequence goes on from JAFSFU010000154.1 coordinate 318, forward strand.
AAAGAAGCTCAACGTAATGTTTTCAGCGATTGGTTATTCTCAGATGAAATTAAAACTGAGTTGATTTCTGATTCACCGTTTGGCATCGTAACAAATAGTGAATATCTTTGGGATATTAACGGAGATATAGAATGTGATGATGATGGAAATTATGTCATTGTATATACTGCGTCAAATGCAATACCACTGCAGAGTACATCCCTCATGTCCCTCCGCCCGGCAACACCGTCCGATGCAGAGACAGCAACCGACAGCGATGCAATCGAAGGCGACCTTCCGGAAGATAACGAAGACAACCTCGGCGGCTCCGGTAACGACGATGTAATCGGTGATTCTTCTGATGATGACGATGACTCTGACAACACATCTTCCGGTAACACTGAGACTGCAACCGATGCGGACGCAACCGAGAAGGAAGACAGCACCGAAACTGCTTCCGACGGTAATGCGGCCGGAAACGGTGAGCCGATGACCGGTGCTCCGGCGGCAATTCCGCTGGCAGCGGCACTGTTGGGCATCTGGATGTCTATGCCGAAGGAATACAAGAGAAGAAACGGAAAGGAGTGTTAGAAGACATGAAGATCAATAAAAGATTTGCAGCAGTGATGATGGCCGGTCTGATGTCTGTTTCAGCGGTGATGCCGGCGATGGCGAACCCGGCAGATGGAAGTCAGAATGCCCAGGCGCAGACACTGACTCCGGATATGAGTGCTATGAATGTCATCTGTGCTCCGTCCGGCATCATGATTTTGAACGATGGTACGCTGATTGTTAGTGATACCTACAACAAGGTAATCTGGAAGACGAAGGATCGCGTCAGCACGATCTTTGCAGGTGCAGTTGGTGTGACTGACCTGTACGGTGAACCGATTGGCGGTTACAACGATGGTAAGGAATCTGAGTCTTATTTCAAGAAACCATGGGCGGTTACACCGTTTATCAATGGTATCGCAGTATCTGACTCCACCAACAACGTGGTTCGATTTATCGGTTTCGACGGTACAGAGACAGCGGTTGGACATGGTGTGGCCGGCCACAAGGACGGTTATGGTATGGACACCGAGTTCAATAACCCGACCGGTCTTGCGACGGACGACAAAGGAAATCTGTATATTGCGGATACCAACAACAATGCGATCCGTATGGTAACACCGGGTGGTTATGTAAGTACATTCAGAACCGGTCTCAATGAGCCGACCGGTCTTTGCTGGATGAACGGATGCCTGTATGTAGCAGAATCCGGTGCACATCGTATTTTGAAACTGAAAAATGGAAAAGTGGTAGGCTCCATTGGCAGCGGTCTGGAAGGCGATATGGACGGCCAGGCTGATCAGGCACAGTTCTCTTATCCGCAGGGTGTGACAGTGACCAAAGACGGAACGGTTTACATTTCTGATACCGGTAATGGTTCTGTGAAGAAAGTTTATGGCGGCCAGGTGACCACGATGATCCATTGTGATAATGCAAAGATGGATTTATATCCGGTAACACCGATCGGACTTGCGGTTCATGAGAATAAACTGTATGTTTGTGACAACTTCTCCAGAAAAGTCCTTGTTCTGGATAAATAAATAATGGTCGAAGGATTTCGCTGCAGACTTGGAGATCAGGACTGCAGCGAAATTTGTACATAACCGGAAGGCACAATCGGCAAGAAGGCTTTTCGGTGACCGGGGAGGAAATGATGAAAAAGAAATTATGGACGCTGGCTGCAGTGGTGGCGATGACGCTGTTCTGCGCCTCAGGTCTTTTGAATGAGGCAGATTGGAAGGCAGCCGATCTCTGGTATCAGGAGCCGCAGGCATCTGCCGGTGACATTGTACTGGTGGAAATTGATGAGACAACGCTGGATGCTTATGGTCCGTTCCAGGATTGGGATCGTACGATCATTGCAGATGCCATTGACGCGATGAACGTGGCGGAGGATTTTCGCCCGGCTGCCATCGGTATTGATGTTCTTTTTACCGGTGAGAAAGGCGGGGAACAGGACCAGGCGCTGGTGGAGGCCGCCGGCCGTTATGGCAACGTGGTTATGGCTGTTGCTGCAGAATTTTCCTCAGGATTTCGTGAGGATGAAAATGGTGAGCTCTATTATGATGACCGTTATATCAGTCATTATGACGCACCGTATGCAGCCCTGCAGGATGCGACTGTTCAGGGGCATATCAATGCGATGTATGATACAGATGGTGTTCTGAGACATCATCTTTGGGAATTTGAGATGGAAGACGGATCGACTGTCCAGTCGTTTCCGCTGGTACTTGCCAATATGTATCGGGAATATTATGGAGAAGATCCGATCACAGAGCCGCCGATGGATGCCGATGGATTCTGGTATCTGCCGTTTACCGGCGATCCGGGAGATTACAGTGAGTCCATTCCGCTGGTAGATGTGGTGGAAGGCAACATTCCGCCGGAGTATTTCGCAGACCGAATTGTGCTGATCGGTCCGTATGCAGTGGGTCTTCAGGACAGTTATATTACGGCTATGGACCATGCTGCGCCGATGTACGGTGTGGAGTATCAGGCAAACGTGATTGAGGCGATGCTGTATGAGAATTACAAACAGGAAGTGGAAGATCTTCCACAGCTGATGGGGTTGTTTGTCCTTCTTATTCTCTGTGTCTGGGGCATGTGGAAGCGACCGGTTGTGCCGTCTACAATCCTTTGGTTGGTGCTCAGTCTCGGATATCTGTTCATAAGCAAGTGGCTGTATGATGAGCAGGGACTGGTTCTTCGACTGATTTGGATTCCGCTCAGTGTCACCGTATTCTATGTGGGTACGGTTGCGATCAACTACATCTGGTCTGTTCTGGAAAAGCGCCGTGTTACCAGAACTTTTAAAAAGTATGTGGATGAGAAGATTGTGGATGAGATCCTGAGTGAGGATGAATCCGAGCTGGATGAACCGCACGGCCGATCGGCTGAAATTGCGGTGCTGTTCGTAGATGTTCGAGGATTTACCCCGCTTTCGGAGAGTTTGACTCCGTCGCAGGTGGTGCAGATCCTGAATCAGTATCTGACATTGATAGCAAATTGTATTCTGGACAACAAAGGCACATTGGACAAGTTCATCGGTGACGCTGCCATGGCATTCTGGGGAGCACCGCAGCCGCAGGAAGATTTCATTATGAACGCATGCAAGGCTGCAATTGCCATGCGTGAAGGTTCTGATGCGTTATCAAAAGAGCTGATGGAGCGTTTTGGCAAAACTGTGTCTTTCGGTATCGGTATCAATGTGGGTGAAGCCGTTGTCGGAAACATTGGATCTCCGGAGCGTATGGACTATACAGCCATCGGTGATACAGTCAACACATCGGCCCGTCTGGAGGCCAACGCCCCGGCTCGTACGATTTATTTGTCTGAGGCAGTGGTGAAGCGTCTGGAAGGACGGATTAAGGTGACACCGTTAGATCATTTGATCCACTTAAAGGGCAAAGCGCAGGATCAGCAGATTTATATTTTGGAAGATATTATTGAGTAAGAGGAATATATGAAGAATTTGAAAAAGATGACCATTCTCCATTCCAATGACATGCATGGGGATTTTCTCGCAAAGAAAGTGGATGACAGACTTCTGGGCGGTGTTTCTCTACTGTCCGGATATGTCAATAAAGTCCGCGAGGAGGAGGAACATGTGATCTATGCCATTGCCGGAGATATGTTTCGCGGTTCGGTGATCGACAGTGAATACAAGGGACTTTCGACCATTGAGATCATGAACATGCTGGCGCCGGATGTGGTGACACTTGGAAACCATGAAGTGGACTACGGAATCGGACATCTTCTGTTCATTGAGAAATGTGCCCGTTTTCCGATCATCAACGCGAATCTGTATCTGACCACCAATCATGTCCGCCTGTTTAACAGCCATGTAATTCTGGAAGTTGGAGGCATGAAGGTCCTTTTTATTGGTGTTCTGACTGAGGAAGTGCTGGCGCAGGCAAGACAGGAGCATCTGATCGGTTCGATCATCGATGTGAAGGAAGCGGCGATGGAGGTCGGAAAGATCTGCAACACATATCAGACAGAGGATATTGATTTCACAGTGCTTCTGACTCATATCGGATTTGAGGAGGACAAGCGTCTTGCAGAACTTCTGGATCCGCGATGGAATGTGGATGTGATCATCGGCGGCCATAGTCATACACATCTGGAAGAACCGTGTGTGGTTGCCGGCATCCCGATCGTGCAGGCTGCTGTCGGCACGGGGCAGATCGGGCGGTTTGATATTATGATTGATACCGATAAGAATGCGATTGACAGTTACACCTGGCAGCTGATTCCGATTGATGAGAGCCATTGTCCGCGGGATCTGGCGTTGGAGGAAGTAATTGAGAAGTATCAGAGTGCGACGGATGAGAAGTATGGCCGTTATGTGACGAAGTTTACGAGGGCTTATACCAATCCGGGACGCAACCAGGATACGGAGATCGGACGTCTGTTTTCCGATATTCTCTGTAATAATCTGGGACTGGATATTATGTTCATGGCATCGGGCAGTTTTCGAACCAAGTCGCTGGGACCGCTGGTGATCTACCAGGATCTGGTGCAGATGTTCCCGTTTCATGATGAGGTTTTCCGAATCGTGGTGACAGGGGCGCAGCTGAAACGCATGGTACGTCATATTTTCCGCAAGGAGTTTTTTGACGGCGAACGCACGGAAACCTATCAGTTTTCTTCAGGACTGCAGGTGATTTGCTCAGTCAGTGAAAAATGTGTGAAGAAAATTACTTTTGAAGGACAGGAAATCGACGATGACCGTCTGTTCAAGGTGGGTCTGCAGGGATTTCACTTTAAGAATATGGCATCCTTCTTCGGTGTGACGGAGGAGGAAGTGACGGAAAACAGCCCGTACAAGGTACTTTCGACCAGTGCCATGGATGTACTGGATGAGTACCTGAGCCGCCAGGAATTGGTGAAGTGCCCTGAGGATGCTCGCTGGATTATGTCGGATTAAGGCAGCTGCTTTCAGTAAAAACATGTCGTATTGATGACCCCTCTGTAAGATTTTGTCATATTCTATTTGACAAAGTATCATTAGTTAGGTTATCCTTAATGAAGGTATTATCTTTAAGAAAATAAAAAGTATGGGGTATCGTATATGATGACAGGTTTAGATGTTATCTGTATCGGAGCAGTTAACTATGATTATATGTTTCATTGCACCAGTTTTGATCTGATCGAGACAGATAAAGAGGGTTCTGAGGATCTGAATGACGGTTTGGCTGATGTGGAAGCTGATATTCAGGAACTGGCATTGAAGGGAAAAGAATACACGACACAGATCGGCGGTTCTGCGTTTATTACTTTGAAGGTTACAAAGCATATCTTGCGGGATCTGAATGTAGCGTATGTAGGTGCATGCGGAACTCCGAACAGTTTTGACCTGCGTTTTGGCAAAACCAACAACCTGGATATGGAGTTGGAGCATCTGGATAACAGAGAGTGGCTTTTTACGACAAAAGAGCGTTTCGATAGTCCATATAATAAAGCGATCGCGAAATCTGTCGTTCGCCTTTATAACCATAGCAGAAACTGCATCAAAATTGCACCGTGTGCCAACAATACACTGCTTGAGCGCATTCAGGAGAAGGAGGCAACCGGGGAGTCCTTTGCGGAGTATCTGTCCAAGACTCGCTGGATCCATTTATCTTCTCTGTCTGCCTTTGACCAGTTCGAGGCGATTGTACAGTATGTGATTCAGGCGAAGGAGATCAATCCGAACCTGAAGGTCAGCATGGATCCGGGTTTTGAATACACATCTAAATGGAGAAGCCGTCTGCAGCCGCTTCTTCGCTGCGTGGATTATGTGTTCTTAAACAAGTCTGAGAAAAAGAATCTCGGTCTTAACGAGGCACGTGTGCGACCGTTATACAAAAATATCTGTGAGTTCTGTTCTGCTTACGGAGAAAATCCGAGCCAGACTCTGATCATCAAATACGACGACCGTCATGAACTTTTAAGCTTCAAGGATGGAAAGAGCGTGATTCGCACCGTTCGTCACAAAAAGCTTTACCAGTATCAGATGAACAATGATACCGGTGCCGGTGATTCTTTCGCAGGCGGCTTCATTGCCGGAATGCTGAATGAGAGAATGGGCGGTGACGTTGCAAAGGCAATCCAGCTGGGTGTCTTGGCAGCCCGCGGCAGGATGCTGAGTTTTGATTACGAGAACCCGTATCTGAATATCCAGAAAATGACTGATAAGTATTTTGAGGAAATGTAAATACATAATAAAGAAATGTGAGCGCTCCTGCTGATTTTGCGGGGGCGCTTTTTTCTGTGTGAGTTTGGTGTGTCAGGCCATTATGGCGTGTTTTACACGTCAAATTCAGGGGTGCATTTTTGGTCAGAATGTGCATTGAATTTCAGTACGTGGAATGGTAAGATGGCTCAAAACAGGAGGTGATGGTATACATAGGCAGTTAAAAAAACGACTAAAGCATCTTGAAAGAGAAATCCTTAACGTACAAACATATCTCAAACAATTCGAAGAGGGAGACCTCATCTGTGCCAAAAACGGAAAACATTTCAAATGGTATCATACAGACGGTACTAATCAAACTTATATTCCAAAAGATCAACGAAAATTTGCAGAACAATTGGCAATAAAAAAGTATTACACGATGATATTAAATGACATGGAAAATGAGAAAGAAGCTTGTTTTGCATATTTGAAAAAGCGTAAGGAGGAACAGGGCACACGCTTGTTAACCCGTCCCGGATATGACGAGTTGTTAAAACCATATTTTGAACCATTATCAGAAGCATTATTTCGATGGGCCAATGAACCTTATGAAAAGAACTTGAATCATCCAGAGAATTTGGTTCATAAGTGTACAACAGGTTTAATGGTTCGATCAAAATCGGAATCGATGATTGCCTCGTATTTATATACTAAGAAAATTCCATTTCGTTATGAATGTGCGTTATATCTAAATGGAGTACTGGTTTTTCCGGATTTTACGATTCGTCATCCCAAAACGGGAGAGGTATATTATTGGGAACATTTTGGTTTGATGGATCAGCCATCGTATGTCAAAAGAACAATGGAAAAGATGCAGAATTATACTTTGAATGGAATTATTCCATCCATTCATTTGATTACCACGTATGAAACCAAAGACCATCCGTTGAGTACAATGGAAGTTGAGGAGATTGTCGAAAAGTATTTTGGATGATGTGACTGGTGGACCGTCGAAGCATGATCTTCAATAAAGGTGCATGGGTAGAAAAGAAGAAAAACTATCTCTATACCCACAGCTGTAGGTATAGAGACGGGAAAAAGACATATGGTACCCAATGGTTGGCGGGGGCTGGGTTATGGAGAAAAGAAAAATAAGCAGTACCCAGTGCCATGGGTATGGAAGAAAGAAAAGTCAAGTAATACCCACAAAGACTGGAAAGAAGAGATTAGGTGCTGTTCCCAAAACAAAAACAGCGCCCGGTCAAAGGGCGCTGGGTCAAACTATTTATACATCCGGCTCGGTGTGGGCCAGTCCTGCGGCCATGGCAGGAAAAGAGAAGCCAATAGCCAGGGTAAATGGCAAAATCACCGGGAACATCATCAGCTGGCCGCCCAGGAAGATCAGAGAAAAGACCAGAGCGATCAAAGTTCCTTTCATGTGTGCCAGAGCTGCATAGGCAGCTTCGCCAAATAACTGTCGTAATGACTTATCATTCAAAAATACTTTCTGCTCATCCCAGTCAGTTTGCTGGAAATCAAACATCAACGGCAGGAGATGGATCAGTACACCCCAGAAAAGCAGCAAAGCCAGGGCGGAAACAGAGGTCAAAGGTATGTAGATCACACTTTCCGGTATCATAGATAAATACAGGAAAAAGCCACCGCCGAAAACAGTACACACCAAAAGGGTTAGGAGACCCAATGGGAATGCGCGACGGAAACTGGCGCGAAATGCGGAGAAATAGAGTTTTCCGGATTTGATTTGCGGGAGATCATCCTTGGCCAGAGCGTTGGTGCAGTAGTGGAGGGCTGCCAGGGACGGACCGATGGTGATAATTGGCAGACTGGTGAAAAGGAAAAGGAAGTTCCATTTGACCAGAGTGAAAAGACCATCTGATATCAATTCACCGAGGCGGGTCAGAAGCTTGTGTCTGGCCGGATTGATCGCTTTTTTCTTCTTTTTATTTTCCAAGAGCGTGTCCTCACTTTCGAAATACTGTTACGTTCTAATATAATGAAGGATACATGATTTTGCAAGGGAAAATCTTATAATGTCGGATTATTTTGCAAGATAAACAACAATTTACACAATATGGAAACGTTACCACCAAAAGAACGATGGGAAAAATGCACAAAAAAACAAGAAAAAATTTTGCAAATCTCCAAAATTCGTTTACTGCAAGAAAATACACTTGAAAAATTGTTTAGAAAGGTTTAACATAGAATCGTAAGAAATTGGAAACGTTTCCAAAACGATTTCCAGAGCCGTTATCGACTCTGTATCCCCAAAGGGTTTACGACGTTTTCAAAGATGATTTTAACACTGTTTCCTGTCGTATTTTAGAATCAATACATCGGGAAATAATTTTAAGGTTATTTTTGGAAACGTTTCCAGAAATTCCGAGGGACAGGCTGTGGAGTTATTCCAATGAAAACGCCAACGGTCAACTCGAAGGAGACATTTCCAGAAACCGCGGTTTATCCGCAAAAAGAAATACAGGAGGAACATATTATGAAGAAAAGATTTTTAGCAGTTGCTCTTACAGTTGCTATGGGCGCTTCCTTATTAGCAGGTTGCGGCAGCCAGGCAGAAGAGACAACAGCTGCAGCAGCAGAAGCAGCTACTGAGGCAGCTAAGGAAGAAGCAAAAGAAACTGAAGCAGCTAAGGAAGAAGCAAAAGAGGCAGCAGGCGCTGTTTACTACCTCAACTTCAAGCCGGAGCAGGATCAGCAGTGGCAGGATCTTGCAGCAGCTTACACAGAGGAGACAGGCGTTCCGGTAACAGTTGTTACAGCAGCTTCCGGTGAATATGAGACAACACTTATGTCCGAGATGGGCAAGAGCTCCGCTCCGACATTATTCCAGGTAAACGGCCCGGTTGGTCTTGCTAACTGGACAGATTACTGCTATGACCTTTCCGGTTCTGAAATCTACGGTCAGCTTACAAGCGAAGATTTCGCATTAAAAGATGGCGATGCAGTTAAGGGTATCGCATACGTAGTTGAGTCCTATGGTATCATCGCTAACAAGACTCTCCTTGAGCAGGCTGGTCACTCCATTGATGAGATCACATCCTTCGAGACATTAAAGGCAGTTGCAGAAGATATCACAGCTCGTAAAGATGAGCTCGGCTTCGCAGCATTCTCTTCCGCAGGTATGGACGGTTCCTCCGACTGGAGATTCAAAACACACCTTGCAAACCTTCCGATCTACTTCGAGTATCAGGCAGACGGTATCGGTTCCACAGCAGCGATCAAAGGTTCCTACCTTGATGCTTACAAGAACATCTGGGATCTTTACATCAACAACTCCACATGTGAGCCGGCTGAGTTAGCAGCTAAGACAGGTGATGACTCCCGTAACGAGTTCCTTGCAGGTGAGGCAGTATTCTTCCAGAATGGTTCCTGGGAGTACGGCAACCTTACAGGCGAAGGCAAATTCACAGACGATGATCTTGCTATGATCCCGATCTATGTTGGTGTTGGCGATGAAGCAAATCAGGGTCTCTGCACAGGTACAGAGAACTACTGGTGTGTA
>JAFSFU010000155.1 GCA_017435025.1 Lachnospiraceae bacterium
ATCGCATGCAAAAGCTGGTTTACATCAAATGGGAATCTGCGTCCATTGTCTTTCAAGTTTGAGGGAGATGACGGGTCAATGATATATGTCAACAATCTGATCATACATTATTCGGATGATAAGAATTATTCGGGTATTCCCTCAAAAGAATTTGAATGTGAAGCGGTAGTGGCCGGTCTGATTCGCACATTCAAGCTAATCTTCTATGCGCAGACGTATAAATGGGTAATGATCATTTAGATTTGTAAATGTATAATGAAAAGAAGGATCAGCCAGTACGGTTTGATCCTTCTTTCATGTAATGTTTGTTTATGCTTCCATATCATCGCTGGTGATATGTTTGAACAGCAATGTAATGCACCAGATACCGGCTGCACCGACCAGGGAGTATACGATACGGCTGATCAAAGACATCTGACCGAAAAGAAATGCGACCAGATCAAAGTTGAACAGACCGATCAGTCCCCAGTTGAGTGAACCGATGATCGACAGGAGAAGTGCAAGTTTATCAATAAGCATCGGATAGACCTCCTTAAATTGATTCGTTTGCGAATAGTTTCTCCTGTTATGAAAAATATATACGTTTTAATCTCTTAATTCATCAAGATTTTCCGGGAGTTCGAACAGAATCTGTTCACCGCCGTTGATTACGAGACACGGAAGACCAACGCGGCCGGCTGCTTTAATCTCTGCAAATTCCGGTCTTGTATCGCGGAGTTTCAGGAACTGCTTTAACGGGAGCATTCCGGATGTGATATCCTGCTCAAGATATTTGATTTCAGCTTTGGAAAGAACCTCTTTCACCGGTGCACAGCCGTTTCAGTTTGGATTGGTGTACATAATAATTTTCTTCATATTTTATCCCCTTACTTTTATATAAATTACCTTGCATGATTTTCCTGAATTGAGGAAACAGCTGCGTTTCATTTAGGAAAAGTCATCCGTCAGAAGGCGCCATACAATGTTGAATGCCTGACCCCAGATCTTCATATCCAGATATTCGTCGGTGGTATGTACCGCGAACATGCCGGTGGAGATGCCGGAACAGTTGAATCCCTGTCCTGAGAAGATATTGGAGTCGCCGGAGCCGTTACTTACCTTATATTCTACCTGAATGCCTTCGCGTTCATGCGCGATTTCAACAGCTTTGTGCATAAAGCAATCAAAATTCGGCTTGTGCGGCGGACAGAAGTGGTCGATCTCGATATCAACGGTTGCGCCGAACTCTGCGGCAGCGTCCTGGCAGGCTTTTACGATCAAGTCAACCTGTTCCTGAATCTGTTCCTGAGTATGGGAACGTACTTCGCAGGTGAAGGTTACCTCATCGGTTACAATATTGGTAGCTCCGCCGCCTTCGATTCGTCCGATATTGGAAGTTGTTTCCGGATCAATACGACCGAATTTAATTCGGTTGATGGCAGATGCGGCAACAGCGATTGCATTGATTCCTTTTTCCGGTTCGATGCCTCCATGTGCCTTTTTGCCATGGAAGGTAATCTCAAGAGAATCTTTTCCGGCGCCGGATTTTAAGAGAGTACCGATTTCACCTGCTCCGTCCAGAG
>JAFSFU010000156.1 GCA_017435025.1 Lachnospiraceae bacterium
AGCTCCGTTACCGAATAACGGTCCGGCGGCAGGTTCAAAGCTTCCACTGCCAGCTCGTCTGCCAGATAAATCATAAGCGGCTGGTGCAGTGTCTCATTAAAGTACTGTTCCAGCTCTCCAAAATAATGAGGCAGATCTTCTGCTGCACAGACCGGAAGCGACGCGTACTGCTTTCCATCCACCTGCATGGTCCATAAGACTGCTTTTTCATCGCGCACAGAAAAAGCCACCTGATAATATCTTGCCCATAAGAAACTGTCCAGAATAACGCTGTCGCAAGTCATATCGCGGCGTCTGCCATAGAACTTTGTAAGCATCTGCACATCTTCTGCTTCGAGTTTCTTGAAATGTAAATCCATTATAATTTTTGTCTTCCTCTCACTAGTCATTCATTGCACACTACGACATTAGTTTACCACATTTTCTTCAATATTAAAAGGTCAAGACTATTGACTTTTCACCTCTTGCGAGTATAATTTAAATTAGCTAATACCGCGATATGAAACGCAGTTTCGCATTGTGAAACTCAAATGGGATACATCAAAACCAATCATCTTAATATATAAGGAGAAACAAGACTATGCATGAAGTATTACAGAAAATTCAGGAAATCGGAATTGTTCCGGTAGTTGTACTCGATGACGCAAAGGATGCAGCTCCGCTTGCAAAGGCTCTTTGTGAAGGCGGCCTTCCGTGTGCAGAGGTTACATTCCGTACAGAAGCAGCAGAAGAATCCATCCGTATTATGGCTGAGCAGTTCCCGGATATGTTGGTGGGCGCAGGTACAGTTCTTACAACAGAGCAGGTAGACCGTGCAGTTGCAGCCGGTGCGAAGTTCATCGTAAGCCCGGGCCTCAATCCGAAAGTTGTAAAATACTGTGTAGAAAAAGGAATCCTGATCACACCAGGTACCTGCACACCAAGCGAAGTAGAGCAGGCAATTGAGCATGGTCTCGAAGTGGTTAAGTTCTTCCCGGCAGAGCAAGCCGGCGGACTTGCTATGATCAAAGCGATGGCAGCTCCGTATACAAAGATGATGTTCATGCCGACCGGCGGCATCAGCCCGAGCAACGTAAGAGATTACCTCGGCTTCAAGAAAATCATCGCTTGCGGCGGCAGCTGGATGGTAAAAGGCGATCTGGTAAAAGCAGGTGACTTTGCAAAGATCACAGAACTTTCCAAAGAAGCGGTTGCGATCGTAAAAGAAGTAAGAGGCTAATCCCAGCTTATTAATCTGACCGGGATTCGCCGGTCTTCATCACGAATTCTAATTTATAAGGAGATATCACATGGATTTAAATTTAAGACCAGCAAATGAATGCAAATATGATGCCGTTTCTTTAGGCGAAGTTATGCTTCGTCTTGATCCGGGCGAGGAGAGAATCCGCCAGGCAAGATACTTCCGCGCATGGGAAGGCGGCGGCGAGTACAACGTTGTTCGCGGCCTCAGAAGATGCTTCGGATTAAAGACAGCTGTTATCACAGCATTCGCTGACAACGAAGTTGGTATGTTAATGGAAGACTTCATCCTTCAGGGCGGCGTTGACACCTCCCTCATCAAATGGATGAAAACAGATGGTATCGGCCGTATCTGCCGTAATGGTATCAACTTTACAGAGCGCGGATTCGGTATCCGCGGTGCGGTAGGATGCTCTGACCGTTTCAATACAGCAATCTCCAAAGCAACTCCGGAAGATTTTGATTTCGACTACATCTTCGGTGAGCTTGGTGTTCGTTGGTTACACACAGGCGGTATCTATGCTGCATTATCCGAACAGTCCTGTGAGACCGTTCTTGCTGCGATCAAAACTGCGAAAAAATACGGCACAATCGTATCTTACGACTTAAACTACCGTCCGTCCATGTGGAGCGCGATCGGCGGCCACGCAAAGGCACAGGAAGTAAACAAAGAAATCGCAAAGTACGTTGACGTTATGATCGGCAATGAAGAAGACTTCACAGCATGCCTTGGCTTTGAGATTGAAGGCAACGATGAGAACTTAAAAGAGCTCAACATCGAAGGCTACAAGAAGATGATCAACGAAGCAGTTGAGACATATCCGAACTTCAAGGCAGTTGCAACAACTCTCCGCG
>JAFSFU010000157.1 GCA_017435025.1 Lachnospiraceae bacterium
CTTCGTTTGCAACGATCTGCATTGCGCGACCGCCAAGTACGAAGGACGGACGAACCAGTACCGGATAACCGATCTCAGCAGCGGCTGCAACACCATCTTCAATCTTTGTTACCGCACGGCCTTTTGCACGCGGGATATCTAATTCATTCAGAAGGTTCTCGAATGCATTTCTGTCCTCTGCGCGATCGATTGCCTCGCAGTCTGTACCGATGATCTTAACACCACGGTCTGCGAGCGGCTGTGCCAGGTTGATCGCTGTCTGTCCGCCGAGGGATGCGATAACGCCGTCCGGTTTCTCGAACTCGATGATGTTCATAACATCTTCGGTTGTTAACGGCTCGAAGTACAGTTTGTCAGCTGTTGTATAGTCTGTGGAAACTGTCTCCGGGTTGTTGTTGATGATGATCGCCTCGTAACCGGCTTTCTTGATCGTCATTACTGCATGTACAGTGGAGTAGTCGAACTCTACACCCTGACCGATACGGATCGGGCCTGCACCAAGCACTACGATCTTCTTACGGTTTGTGAGGATGGATGTATTCTCACCTGTGTAAGAGGAGTAGAAGTACGGGATGTATGCGCCAGTATGGCATGTATCAACCATGCGGTATACCGGGAACATATTCTCGCTCTTACGAAGGTTGTAAACATCAACTTCCTTCCAGCCCCAGAGCTGGGAGATGAACTTGTCGCCGAAGCCCATAACTTTGGCATTCTTTAATGTCTCAATATCGCCCGGATTTGCCTTTACTACTTCTTCCATCTTTACGATTCTCTCGATCGCCTCGAGGAAGTAGGATGTGATCTTTGTCACCTCATGCAGTTCAGCAACACTTACGCCTCTGCGGAGAAGCTCTGCAACAGCGAAGATGTTGTCATCCTGGAATGCATGCAGGTATTCAAGGATCTCTTCGGTCGGTTTATGATCAAATTTTGCCATATGGAAGTGGCAAACACCAATTTCAAGGGAACGAACACCTTTGAGGAGACACTCTTCAAGAGTGGAACCGATGCCCATGATCTCACCGGTTGCCTTCATCTGTGTGCCCAGAGTATTGGCAGCGGATGTGAACTTATCGAACGGGAATCTCGGAAGTTTTGCGATTACATAGTCAAGGCTCGGCTCGAACGCTGCATTTGTATTTGCGATCGCAATCTCTTCCAGGCTCATACCAACAGCGATCTTCGCAGTTACACGAGCGATCGGGTAACCGGATGCCTTGGATGCAAGAGCGGAGGATCTGGAAACTCGCGGGTTAACCTCGATCAGGTAGTACTCGGATGTCTCCGGATTCAGAGCGAACTGTACGTTACAGCCACCTTCGATCTTAAGCTCACGGATCAGCTTGATAGCAGAATCGTTGAGCATCTTTTCGTCTTCTTTGGATAATGTCATGATCGGAGCCACAACCAGGGAGTCACCTGTGTGAACACCAACCGGATCGATATTCTCCATACCACAGATTGTGATCGCATGGTCATTGGAGTCACGCATTACTTCGAACTCGATCTCTTTGTAACCTTTTACGGATTTCTCAATGAGAACCTGGTGTACCGGAGAAAGCTTGAACGCGTTGAGACCAAGCTCAACAAGTTCTTCTTCATTGTATGCGAAGCCGCCGCCTGTACCGCCCAGTGTGAATGCCGGACGAAGTACTACCGGATAACCGATGCGCTTAGCTGCCTCTTTTGCCTCATCGATGGAGTAAGTGATCTCAGACGGGATAACCGGCTCACCGATGGACTGGCACAGCTCTTTGAACAGCTCTCTGTCCTCTGCGCGCTCGATGGATTCGCTGGATGTACCGAGAAGTTTTACACGGCACTCGCGAAGGATGCCCTTCTTCTCCAGCTGCATAGCCAGGTTCAAACCTGTCTGTCCGCCGATACCCGGTACGATCGCATCCGGACGCTCGTAACGAATGATCTTTGCAATATATTCCAGTGTCAGCGGTTCCATATATACTTTATCAGCAATTACAGTATCTGTCATAATGGTAGCCGGGTTGGAATTACAAAGAACAACTTCATAACCCTCTTCCTTCAATGCAAGACACGCCTGTGTGCCTGCGTAGTCGAACTCAGCTGCCTGACCGATTACGATAGGACCGGAGCCAATGATCAAAATCTTTTTAATGTCTGTACGCTTTGCCATTTTCATTTCCTCCTATAATTACTCTTATGATAGTTTTCGGTGTTCTGCATGGGCTTGGGAGACTACCATGAGACTGAAGTCCCTCTGTCTGCCCAAAAAAAATCCCGATTTGTGAAATTGCAAATAAACATCACACAAATCAGGAAACAACACCATTCAATAAATCAATATGAAAAGAAATAACAGAGGAGATAAGAGAATTACTATTGCACTTATTGAAATCAGTTGTATTGAATTCCATCTGTGTAAACATTCGCCCATTCCTCCATTCTTATGTTATCTGAGATATTTTATCGTGAATACAGGGCTTTGTCAAGGGAGTTTTTATAGTTATAAAGAACCTTTATAAATGAAAACAGCCGCACCGGAAAGGCCGGTACGGCTGCGAGTTCGTTCTTTAATTAAGAATTAGCACTTAACAACGTTTACTGCACGAAGCTTTTTGCTGTTCTTCGGATCCTGCTCTGTCTCGAAAGTAACTTTCTGACCTTCTTCAAGAGTCTTGAAACCTTCGCCTACGATTGCGGAGAAGTGAACGAATACATCGTCACCGCCGTTATCGTTGGAAATAAATCCGTAGCCTTTCTCAGAATTGAACCACTTAACTGTACCGTTATTCATTACCTGGTACCTCCATAAATATAAATTTGTTCCGTTAGAATGCCCTACAATAAATCCCCCTACATTTCTGCCGGACTAAATTTATTTGAATCTGAGTTTTCCCCTAATTCATGAAAAACCCACATACCTCACCTGTTTCGTCGAATGTAACAATGACTTACGGTGTTGCATGTGAGTTCAATAGTGCATCGGAATACCACTAAACAATAGCACAAAAATTATAGACTGTCAATTGTATTTTTTTGTACATATTCGTCAAAGAATTGACGATTTTCACGCAATTCCCTCAAAAAACGGGACAGCACGCTCCGGCTGCCCCGCTAAAACATTTCTTATTTATCCTCGTATACAACCTGACCGCCGCAGATCGTATATTTTACACGACCATACAGCTCCGTTCCGATGAACGGTGTGTTGCAGGATTTGGACGCAATATCATTTTCTGTCACAGTCCAGCTCTCATTTTCGTCGAAGATCACAAGATCTGCATCTGCTCCCTCTGCCAGATAGCCCTTATCAAAGCGATATAACTTCGCCGGGTTCAGACTCATCTTCTCCATCAGCTGCACCATAGTCAGATGACCTTGGCGAACCAGTTCTGTCACCGCGATCGCAAGCGCTGTCTCCAAACCGATGATTCCGCTTGGCGCCTTCCACACCGGCCGAACCGCCTTTTCCTCTGCACTGTGAGGTGCATGGTCCGTCGCGATCATATCGATCGAACCATTCTTGATTCCCTCGATAATATCCTCGCGGTCCTTTGCTGTACGAAGCGGCGGATTCATCTTCGCCATCGCACCTTTTTCGAGCACAGCACTCTCATCGAGCGCAATGTGATGCGGAGTTACTTCCGCCCAGACATCTGCACCCAGCTCTTTCGCCAGTTTCACCATTTTTACTGCATTTTTAGAACTGATATGCTGAATGTTCACGCTGGCACCGGTATGAAGCGCCAACATACAGTCACGTGCCACGAGAGCATCCTCAGCCAATGCCGGAGAACCATTGATTCCAAGAGCTTTTGCAGACGGTCCCGCATTGATTCCGTTTTCAGAGATGAATGCCGGATCCTCCTCGTGGAAGCTGAGCGGCACATCCAGCTCCTTCGCCTTAAGCATCGCAGTCTTCACCAGATTCTGGTCCATGATCGGAATACCGTCATCGGTAAACCCGGCTGCACCTGCTGCTTTCAGAGCCTCCATATCTACCAGTTCCTGTCCCTTCATTCCAACAGTGATACATGCAGCTGGAAGCACGTTGATTCCGGTCTTCTTACCTTCCTCCAGAACATACTTCACAGTCTCCACATTATCCACCGGCGGTTTGGTATTGGCCATCGTCACAACGGTTGTAAAGCCGCCCTTTTTCGCCGCTGCCGCACCGGTCTGAATATCTTCTTTATAAGTAAGGCCCGGATCACGGAAATGCACATGCACATCGATAAGACCAGGTGCCACTACCATGCCATCTGCATCAATGACCTGATTATATTCACCGGTCGATTCCACACAACCAATCGTTACAATCTTTCCACCGTCAATTACAACGTCCTGTACCTGATCCAAACCGCTCTTCGGGTCGATCACGCGTCCGTTCTTAATTAAAATCATGTTGTTTCCTCCAAATTTCCCCTCGTCGTCCTCGCAAAACCTGCTGCCCTCAAGTCACAGGTGAATTTTTCTATCTTTTATCTTGTCGGCAGCACTTCCAGCCAGTAATTGTCCGGGTCTGTGATGAAATAAATGCCCATCTTCGGATTTTCAAAACAGATACAGCCCATCTCTTTGTGTTTTTCATGTGCTGCCTCATAATCGTCCACGATGAACGCCAGATGGAACTCATTATCACCGAGGTTATAATGGTCCTTCTCCCAATCACGGAGCCATGTTAATTCCAGCTTGTGCGGTGTCTCGCCGTCGCCTAAATACACGATAATAAAACTGCCGTCTTCGGCTTCTTTTCTCTTCACTTCTTTCAGGCCAAGTGCCTCATCATAGAATTTCAGAGACTTCTCCAAATCGATAACATTGATGTTGTTGTGCGCGAACTTAAATTTCATATTCATGTCCCTCCTGTTTTATTTCTATGATCCGGTCACGATATCTCTCCGAACAGGGCAGAGTTTTCAAGCGTTCTGCCACGTCAAACTGTCCCCAGAAATGCATGGGGAAAATGGCCTTTACATGGACCTCTTTGACAAAATCATCGATTCCCAGATAAAAATACTGTTCCTGACGGGGATCCAGCGGCAAAAATGCAATATCGGCAGTCCGTCCGTGCATCTTCGCAATTTCTCTGCGGTACGCAGCTGTCATATCACGATTCCACTGCTCGTCCTCTCCGTCCCAGTACCAGTGATTCAGATCACCGGCATGATAAATTTCCTTTTCATCTACGGTGCACCAGAAAGCCACGCCTTCATCGGTGGACCGGTATGTCTCCACTTTCAGTCTATCATGTTCCCAGACTTCGTCCGGTTTCAGAAAATATGCCCGATCTTTCAAGTGCTCCGGCACACGTTTTCTCCAGATATCGGAAGACAATACAAAC
>JAFSFU010000001.1 GCA_017435025.1 Lachnospiraceae bacterium
GACAGACATTTTCAACAGTGGATGCATATGGAAGTCCGGTCAGTTCCGGCATTGGGAGTGCATCGATATCTTCACGGATCGCGATGGTCTTTCCAGGTTTTCCGCCGCGGATGATACCGATCACACCGGTCTTTAAACCGATTTCAGCGATCTCTACGCCGTATTCCGTCAGTTTTTCTTTGATGAGAGCTGTGGTTTGGAACTCAGCATTGCTGATCTCCGGGTTTGCGTGGATATGTCTGCGGATTGCGATCATATCCTCCGTATACTGTTTTACAAGAGCATTGGTTTCCATAAGAAAACTCCTTTCTTTGTATTAAAATCCGGCTGCATTCCGAGGAGGTGCAGACCGGTAGAACGTCCAAAAATAATTGTACTTGATAAAATGATAAAATGCAACTGCATTAACACACCAAAGTGTTAGTAAACGTATATACTACAACAGAAAACTGTTGCAATTTGTGACAAAAAAATCTATAATAAAGTATTATTATCGAATTATTATGGGCATGCTGTCGGAAGTTGCAGGATGGCAGATTATCCCTTACGAAAAGGTGAGAAGAGTATGGAGAATGATAAGAGGAAAAACATCGAAAACAAGCTGGATACGCCAGCGGACTTTACCAGCCCGGAAGTGTTATACGAAGAGCTGATCAAAAAAATGAAAGCATACCACCCGTCTGACGATTTCAGTCTTGTGGAACGTGCATACCAGATTGCTAGCGATGCCCACAAAGACCAGAAGAGAAAGTCTGGCGAGCCGTATATTATTCACCCGCTCTGCGTTGCGATCATTCTGGCAGAGCTGGAATTAGATAAAGAATCGATCATCGCCGGCATCTTCCACGATGTGGTGGAAGATACGGTCATGACAGAAGAGGAACTGGCGGAGGTCTTCGGCAAAGAAGTGGCCCTCCTTGTGGATGGCGTTACCAAGTTGACACAGTTGAACTGGTCTGCGGATAAAGTGGAAGTGCAGGCGGAGAACCTTCGTAAGATGTTCCTCGCAATGGCAAAGGATATCCGCGTGATTCTGATCAAACTTTCTGACCGTCTTCACAATATGCGCACCATGCAATATATGAAGCCAGAAAAACAGAAAGAAAAGTCCAGAGAGACCATCGAGATCTACGCACCGCTTGCTGACCGTCTCGGTATCTCTAAAATTAAGATTGAACTGGATGATCTGGCTCTGAAATATCTGGAACCGGCTGTATTTAAGGATCTGGAAGAAAAAGTGGCATTGACCAGTGAGGCGCGTCAGGATTATATCAAAGACATTATCAGCGAGATCAAGACGCATATGGTAAATGCGGATATCGAATGCGACGTCAGCGGACGTGTCAAACACTTCTTCAGTATTTATAAAAAGATGGTCAACCAGAATAAAACACTGGACCAGATTTACGATATTTTCGCAGTTCGTATTATTGTAGAAAGTGTCAAAGACTGTTACGCGGCGCTCGGTGTGATCCACGAAATGTACACACCGATCCCGGGACGTTTTAAAGATTATATTGCGATGCCGAAGCCGAATATGTATCAGTCCCTGCATACAACACTGATCAGTCCGACCGGTCAGCTGTTTGAGATGCAGATCCGTACCTACGAGATGCATCGTACCGCTGAGTACGGTATCGCAGCTCACTGGAAGTATAAGGAGAGCGGC
>JAFSFU010000158.1 GCA_017435025.1 Lachnospiraceae bacterium
ATTTCCGTGCTGCTTGCATCTAAAGAGCCACCGATATCCATGCGATAAGAACCTGTCTCCGGCATCTTATAAAGTCCAAGGATCACACGTTCTTTATTATTGGAATCCACCACATACTCAATGGCATTTTCACTAACCTTCAAACGACGCTCTTTGAATACACCGCGGATCTGGGTACGAAGTTTTCCAAGCTGCTCCATGCCAATCCAGGAATTCTGCACAGAGGCAAATTTCTCCGGTGCCTTAAACACCTGACTGCCGATCGTCGTCTCATACTGCTTCCATTCCCCATTCGGGTCTACGTAGTAACCGTCCGGAGTCATAGTATTGCTGAGCATGCGGCCGATCTCTGTCAGATAATAGTGTTTTCCCTCGTCTACAATCCATCCTTTGGCCGGTGTACCGTCTTCATGATAAAAGTACCAAACACCGTCCTTCTTGGACCAATATCCCGGTGTATCACCTTTCTTCTGTTCGACTGCCACATTCGTCGGTGCACCCGGGCCACCCGGACCGCCGGATGTGGCGGCAAACACACTTCCCACTGATGCAAGAGAGAGCATCGCTCCCATGAATACAGTCGCTGCTATTTTTTTGTGGTTCGTTTTATCTTTACGCATTGGCGAAACCTCCTTTCGGTTTCTAATTCAGTTCTTATTTCTTACGATGAGCACCGATGATTGGCTTTTTGACATTTTTATTCGCCTCTTTGATATCATCCGCAGTAATTTCCGTAAAACTGAGATCTCGTTCTTGCTTTTTAGTTGCTTCTTTGTCTGATGCAAAACGATTCACTCGTTCGGCTGTTTTTTCAACTCTTTCCAATTCCTTAACCGATGTTAATACACGAGTCTCTGCAGTTTTTCCTTCGACTTTTGAATCCTGTACTTTAGAATCTTTACCTGCAACCAGCTGATCAAAAATCGCTGCTCGTTTTGCCCGCAATTCATCCTCTGTTTTTTTCTTCGGAATCATATCGTCTGGTTTCTTATCTGCCATGATTTTTCGGTAATCCTGCAGATCCGCTTCTTCTCTTTCGCGCTGTTTTGCTGCGATTTCCATTCGATCACGTGCATTTTGCCAATTAGACTGTGCATATGTGATATTGCTTTTGGTTGCTTCCCATGGAGAGATTTTCTTATCCGGATTAATTCTTAACCCATCTGCGATATCTTTTAACTTCGTTTCTTTATCGGTTGTCGGATTTGTATAAGTGTCCAAATCCCATTCATGATCGCCTTCTAGCCGAATCATCTTATCTGAGCGGATATAGTCCTTGACTGTGTTGATTCGAGTCATAAAAGCATCAATTTCATGTTCACTCAAAATATCTCCTGCTGCATACTGTAACATCTGTGGAGTGATACTTAATATTCTGTCGGCAAATTGGTTATCGATTAATTTAATCTGATCCAGTCCGGCACTCTTACCATTGGAATGGATACCCTCCTGTTCATCCAGTACATTTCTTGAAAATGCCTGGTCATTATCAATTCCCTGCAAACCAATGATTTCACGCTCACCTTTTTCATTTTCCGGTCCCAGAATTGAAAAGAAATTCGCGCCGTGTCTGTCATACTGTGCACAGATAACATCAAAGAGATTTAAAGTTGCTGCATCTCTTGTCAGCCCAGGACTAAGTCGGTTTGGATTCACTTTGCCCAGTTCTTTCAGCTCATCATATTTGGTGGTATTGAATACATCAATTCCCTTAGCGAATTCCATAAAACAGCCACGTGATTCAACACCGTCAATCACCATAGTCATAGGTTCTGCATGGGCGATTAGGTGTCCTATATTGAGCATTTCCGCAATTCTGGATGTTAAGACATTTCGATTCGTCATCTCAACTCTGTCTTTCTCATCAAAGTGTCCAACCAGACCATCAGCAAATACTCCGGCAGTTGAGAGCTGTAAAGAAATGAACTCCTTTTTGGCATCTTCATTTTTCAACAATCGCTGACCGGCATAAACGGAATTTCTGCCTTTTAATGTGCTTTCATCCTGTTTCAGCACGAAGTCATAAATATGCAAATCAACCCTGGCCATACGCTTGGATGCGTCACTGCGATGATTCTTTCCTAGATTATGTTCGATTCCACCCACGATCAAACTTGAATTTACAAGGAACTGTTCTCGCATTTTAGGATCTGTAACAAATCTCTCTACCGCTGCAGAGTAATTCTCTTTGATCCAGTTCGGATGAAAGTGCTCATTGCCTCTGGACTGGGATACCTTTTTTTCATAATCTTCGGTGACTGCTTTCAAAAAATGCATTCCATTGAATCGGACATCTCTTAAAAATGACTTCATCTCTTCGCTTTCCGAAGACACCTGCATCTTATTCCAGTTATCACACAGTTCAAGGAATATATAATCTGATTTTTCACTGGGACCGCCGAGCTTCTGGTTAACCTTAATTTGACTTAGACATTCCTTGTTTTCATGAAAGAGACTTCCTGTTCTTGTTGGATTTTCGTCAATGAATTTTTGCAGAGCACTTGACATATCCATTCTGGCAATGCTTTCTTTTGTAAAAAATCCCCTTGTTCCATTTACCTCTGTCTGAATACGCTGACTGACACCCGCTCCAACATGCGCTCCCATCTCATTCATTGTATGATATTTTGTTCTGAGTTCTCGCAGATCTTCCCAGGATTTCCCTTCTGCGATCAGTCTGCGGACATTTTTCATATCGCGCGCAGCTTCCAGAAATGGTTTATAATCTTTAAGGGCGCCTTGTGCTTTTGCATGTAGATTGCTGCCGCCGCCCCGCATCCGGGCAAGATCCGTTCTGCTGTCATCCCATTTCTGACCAATATCTTTGTTATTTTTATTGGCATGCAGATAAGATTCAGCAGCCTGAACATATCTTGAAATTGTATTGATATATTCAACAACATTTTCCTCTGTCATTGGCTTTGATTCCAGATCACTAAATGCACGCTCAATACTTTCAAAATCATCGGCTGTAATACCGTTTCTAACATCCTGAATCGTCTTCCCCTTAAAATAATGTACATTCGCATCCAAAGATGTAAGGTCTTTTTCTTTATCACAGAGTTCACCCAAAGCCTCCATGATACGGTTGCGATCTTTGCTTGTTGAGGAAAAACCTTTTGGATTTTCCTTCATATATTTCGTGGCAGCAGATTTGATCGCATCAAGCTTCTTCGCACGTTCATAAGCCATGTCATAGGAAATTGGATTTTGATCATACTCCCTTAAGTCATTCATCATGCCGAAGAGTTCTTTGAAACCTTCGGTTACTCCACCCAACCTGCTGCTATTTGCTAAATAATTACTAAAATCATCCAGTGACCACACTGATAAATTTCCTGTAACAGGTGCCATTAAAAGCCCTCCGTTTCTAATGCCTTTTCACGTTCTTCCTGGTTTTTCTTAACAACCGTTCCTGGCTCTTGATCCTGCCATGTATCGTAATCAGGCTCAATAAATTCTACATTATCATTTTTATACTGTTTATCGAAGTCCTCTTTCAGCTTCTTCGTTTCTTCACTCTCTTCAGACTCTGGCTCCAGTGCCTCAGGAGAAACAGATTTCAGAATGCTTTCCAGGCCCTTCTTATAAAGGTCATCCATCCTGAATTCCATAACCCTTGCATGGGCCATATCCATACTCTCATAGGTTATACCATCATCCGGAAATCCGACTGCAACATAATTGTCACCCTGTTCCCAGACTCCATACCAACTTCCTTCTTCCAGACAGATTGCTTTTCCGGATACGATATCCAGATAAACCAAACCATGCGTCATCGATGTGATCAAATATCCATCACCGGAGGCAGAAGATAAAGCAGCAGGCAGACCATCATCAGATGTCAATGAACCGGTCTGCGGAATTTCAATACTCCCATTGCCTTCAATCTTCTTTAAAAGATCCGTCTGCGGGTTGGAAACCGTTACATGAAGCAGATTTTCGCCATCCAACAACTCACCCGAATTCGCATCTGCCTTCTTCCCGGATGAATCTTTGGTCATATTTTCATATGCAGAATAGTATTTTGAATCAACATCACTCCGAACATACTCTGCTTTCTTGATCACATTTGTTAAATGTTCATTACCTATAAACCTCATGTTGCTATATGTTTTATTGCTGTCAAATTCATATACAATAGTCCATCCATCGTTGGCATATGTGATATAGTAGTTATCGCCCTCCTTGAAGATATCAACAACATCTTCTTCACCAATGGGGCCCAACATGGTATAGTATGTTCCATCGTCTTTCAGCCAGTATACGGTATTGTCTTTCATGCAGAACACGTCACCGTCAATGATATTCAGGATTGAACTGACATTTTCCTGAATCCAGTAA
>JAFSFU010000018.1 GCA_017435025.1 Lachnospiraceae bacterium
GCACCTTCTTTACCCTGAGTAAATCGGGATAGAAGGTGCTGTTTTGTCTTTCTCATATTTTACATATCATCTCTGCGTGTCTTCATGATCGGCAGCTGATCGCGGATGGAAGCGACTTCGTCCAGGTCGATGGTCGTAACCGCCATGCCCTCTTTTTCATCCATATGGCTCAGGACAGTGCCCCACGGATTGACTACCATGGAATTGCCCCATGCGTGGTAAGAGGCGGACATATCGCGAGCCGGAGAGGTGCCGATCATAAATACCTGATTGTCAACGGCACGGCCGCGGTGCATAATCTCCCAATGGGCCGGACCGGTGGTCATATTGAATGCGGCCGGAACGAGGATCACCTGCGCACCTGCGACAGCCATTTTTCGGGCAATCTCCACGAAGCGGCAGTCGAAACAGATGCAGAGTCCCATCTTACCGAATTCTGTGTCAAATACGGTTACAGAATTGCCGGCTGTCAGCGTGTCGGATTCTCTGAAACACTGGCCGCCTTTTACATCGATGTCAAACAGATGCACTTTGCGGTGTTTTGCAATCTGGTTTCCTTCACGGTCGAAAACATAGGCTGTGTTATAGACGTTACCTTCTTCGTCCACTTCCGGTACAGAACCGGCAGAAAGGTAAACATGGTATTTCTTTGCAAGGGCAGAGAGACTCGTCCAGGTGTCACCGCCGTCCTTTTCTGCATAGATAGGGAAATTTGGGGTCTCATAGGGACAGTTGAACATTTCCGGCAGACAGATCAGATCTGCACCTTTCTCCACCGCTTTCTCAAACAGCGGCGGAAGCACCTCGATGTTCTTTTCTTTATCAGCGTAGACATGTGTCTGCAGCTGTGCAACAGTCATTATTTTCATGACAAATTCCTCCGTTTTTGTAAGGCTCGGTTTATTTTCTAAGTTTAGTTTAAGGGGAAATGAAAGGAATGTCAATGTTTGGGTAAAGAACTTGCATTTCCTAAGAAAATGTGGTAATATCTCATGGTTGCATACAAATGTTTTCCTCTAGCGAACAAAAGGGCGATAAGAGCCCCAGAATGTCCGCGCAGTACGGGGATTGAAGAGGTATGGAAAATGGAAAGAAAGAGTAAATATTATGTGGTGCGCGATAAAGCGCTGCCGGAAGTGCTGCAGAAAGTTGTGGAAGCAAAGCGACTCCTTGAGTCCGATAAATCCCTGACCATTCAGGAAGCAACCGAGCAGGTAGGCCTGAGCCGCAGTTCCTTTTATAAATATAAAGATGATATTGCACCGTTTGCTGACAATACAAAAGGCAAAACCGTGACTTTGGTGATTCAGATGAATGATGAGCCGGGACTCCTGTCCGATCTTCTGCATCTGGTGGCAGTTTACCGTGCCAATATCCTGACGATTCACCAGACCATTCCGGTCAACGGTATGGCGACAGTAACGCTCAGTATTGCAGTATTGGCGAACACCGGAAATATGGCGGGGCTTGTGGAAGAGATTGAGCACCTGATGGGAATCCAGGATGTAAAACTGCTGGGAGTGGAAAAATAATGGAGATTTTCTGGCTGATGGTCAGAGGAAAACTGCCCTGTATGTTCCGGATGCTGACAGGTCTGTACTGTCCTGGCTGTGGCGGTACCCGGGCGGTGAAAGCGCTTTTGACGGGCCATCCGATCCAAAGTTTCCTGTATCATCCGGTGGTTTTGTATGTGGCGGCGGTCGCCGTTTGGCTTGCGGTTTGCCATCTGGTCTATCTTGTGACTGGAAATACAAAGTTTCAGAAGCGGCTGGAAGATCGATATGTCTATATCGGTATTGGAATCGTTGCCATAAATTTTATATTGAAAAATCTTTTGCTGGCGGTTTGGGGCGTGGATGTGCTCGAACTGCTGGCTGTGTAATGAAAAAGGAGAAGCAATGATAATTCTATCATGACGCTTCTCCTTCTTACATTTCTCATATCTCTACACCATATTCTGCTGCATATATTCCTGCAGCTTTTGGAATGCATCGTTAAAATACGGAATCAGTTCCGGATCTTTCATCATATCGTAAACATTCAGCATGACGAAATATTCGATCACACCGAGAGCTGTTGCGATCGTACCCAGCGTAAATCCAACTTTTGCCGATGTGGACATGTTCTGCTGTTGTTCGGCTTCATTTTTGTTCTTGGACAGAATTGCGAAACAAGCAGCGCTGACACCCATAACGATCGCCATCGGGAACATAAAGCTGCACAGGTTGATCAGTGAAAATACACCGAACATCAAAGCGGTCGATGCATATCTGTTTTTAGGTTTTCTTTCTATCGGCGGCATATCCGGATACGGCGGCTGCTGATTTGGTTCCGGCTGCCAGTGATTCGGTTCCGGCATTCCGGATGGATTGTTTTCGTAGTCAGTCATGAAATCCTCCTGTATATCAAAGCAAATGATGTCTTTTTCATCCTCATTACAATCAAATTTCATTCTAACACGAAAGGAATCCCTTGTCCACATTTAAGTTGCACATCTGATATCTTTGAATTATAATGTAAATTGAGGGTCTTTGCGGCGCATGACGATTCGCAGGACTTACAAGGAGTAGATTATGGACATTTTAGCATTACTGACTAGTGAACTTGGTGTTGGCCGCGGTCAGGTCGAGGCGGCTGTAAAACTGATTGATGAGGGAAATACGATTCCTTTCATCGCCAGATATAGAAAAGAGGCGACCGGATCCCTCAACGATGAGGTGTTGAGAAATCTGGATGAGCGATTAAAATACCTGAGAGGTCTGGAAGAACGAAAGGCACAGGTTCTGTCTTCGATTGAAGAGCAGGGAAAACTGACGGACGAATTGAAAAAGAAGATCGAGGAGGCCCAGACGATGGTGGCGGTGGAAGATCTGTATCTTCCGTATCGTCCCAAACGAAAAACGAGAGCCAGCGTGGCGAAGGAAAAAGGCCTGGAACCGCTGGCAGATCTTATTATGCTTCAGATGACAAAAACGCCTTTGGAGGCAGAGGCACAGAAGTACGTGTCCGAGGAAAAAGGTGTGGTCAATGAAAAGACGGCTATCGATGGAGCGAAAGATATTCTGGCAGAGAGGATTGCGGAAGATGCCAAGTATCGGACTTATATCCGAAAGATCACGTTTGCAGAAGGCATGATTGCATCTGAGGCAAAGGATGAAA
The DNA here is from genome assembly GCA_017435025.1 of Lachnospiraceae bacterium. Next base: position 3,160 of record JAFSFU010000018.1, read on the forward strand.
AGGCAGAGTCGGTTTATGAAATGTATTATCACTATGAGGAACCGGTAAAGAAATGCGCCGGTCATCGTGTCCTGGCTTTGAATCGAGGCGAAAAGGAAAAGCTCCTGATGGTGAAAGTGACTGCACCGGAAGAAAAGATCTTGCAGTATCTGGAAAAGCAGGTGATCGTTCGAGAGAATCCGATCACGGCACCGGTATTGAAAGCGGTGGCAGAAGACAGTTATCATCGTCTGATCGCACCGGCGATTGAGAGAGAAGTGCGCAACGAACTGACGGAGAAGGCAGAAGACGGTGCCATCAAAGTATTCGGAAAAAATCTGGAGCAGCTATTGATGCAGCCTCCGATCGCAGGACAGGTGGTTCTGGGATGGGATCCGGCGTTCCGTACCGGTTGTAAACTGGCGGTTGTTGACGCTACGGGAAAGGTTCTTGATACGGTGGTCATTTATCCGACTGCACCGCAGAACAAAGTTGCAGATGCAAAGAAGACACTGAAAAAACTGATCGACAAATATGATATCACATTGATCTCTGTAGGAAACGGAACGGCGTCCCGCGAATCGGAACAGATCATTGCCGAGTTTCTGAAAGAGATCCCCAATCGGGTACAGTACATCATCACCAATGAAGCCGATGTCTCCGTATATTCTGCGAGCAAGCTGGCGACAGAGGAATTCCCGAATTTCGATGTGGGACAGAGAAGTGCGGTATCGATCGCAAGACGTCTGCAGGATCCGCTGGCAGAATTGGTAAAAATTGATCCGAAATCCATCGGTGTTGGCCAGTACCAGCATGATATGAACCAGAAACATCTGAGTGAAGCTCTGGGCAATGTGGTGGAGGATTGTGTAAATAAAGTCGGTGTGGACCTGAACACAGCGTCTGCCTCTTTATTGGAGTATATCTCCGGTATCAGCAAGACCATAGCGAAAAATATTGTCTCATACCGAGAGGAAAACGGTGCATTTGAGAATAGAAAGCAGCTGCTGAAAGTTGCGAAACTGGGTCCGAAGGCATATGAACAGTGTGCCGGATTTATGAGGATCACAGGCGGCACCAATCCTCTGGATGCAACGTCAGTCCATCCGGAGAGCTACGGTGCGGCAACTGAGCTTTTGAAACGCCTTGGCTACGATTCGGAAATGATCGGAAACGGCGGCGCGAAGGGAATTGCGAAAAAGGCCGGTGATGTGAAGAAACTGGCTGCAGAGCTGGGTGTCGGTGAAGTGACATTGCGTGATATTATCAGTGAGCTTGAGAAACCGGCCCGAGACCCGCGTGAGGAGATGCCAAAGCCGATCCTGCGTACGGATGTGCTGGAAATGAAAGATTTGAAACCGGGTATGATCTTAAAGGGAACGGTTCGCAACGTTATCGATTTCGGCGCCTTTGTGGATATTGGTGTTCACCAGGATGGTCTGGTGCATATTTCCCAGATATCGAATAAGTTTATCAAGCATCCTCTGGAAGCAGTCAGCGTTGGCGATGTGGTGGAAGTGAGAGTGCTGGATGTTGATGTGACGAAAAAGAGAATCTCTCTTACAATGAAAATAGACGGAGAAAAGTAATGAAAATCAGTATCAATATGACAAGAAAGGACTTGTTTGCTTTTTCCATTTACAATTCCTTCAGTGGCATGATGGGACTGTTTAATGTAATCTGGACGGTGGTGTGGATGGCAGCGTTCGTGGTGTCCTTCAGCGTGCCGGGATACAGTCTGGTACACCGCCTGGCGATGATCTTTTGTGTAATGCTGTTTACTGTGATCCAGCCCTGTGTGATCTGGAGAAGAACCGGAAAACAGGCGAAGACCAAGGGATTTGCGGAAACGATTCATCTTACCCTTGGGGAAAAGATCCATGTGGAACAGGGAGAGGCAGAGGGCGATCTGGAATGGAAACAGGTTCGCAAAGTTGTTCGTTTAAAGAATCTTTTCATTTTTGACATGGGATATGGTCGCGCGTATCTGATTCCCAATGTGTCTGTGGAAGGAAGAGAAGAGGAACTGATCGCAGTTCTGAAAGAAAAAATGCCGAAAACAAAGTTGAAAGGACTGAAAGCATGATCAAAGAAAGCTTTAGCCCCGAAGAGACATACGCCCTCGGAAAACGCCTGGGCGAAGCTGCAAAACAGGGGGATATTTTTTGTCTGAACGGAGATCTGGGCGTGGGTAAGACCGTGTTTACACAGGGATTTGCAGATGGTCTCGGAATCACAGAGCCGGTTAACAGTCCGACTTTTACGATCGTTCAGCAGTATGATGATGGTCGACTTCCGCTCTATCATTTTGATGTTTACCGTATCGGTGATATCAGTGAGATGGACGAGGTGGGATATGAAGACTGCTTTTTCGGAGAGGGTGTATGCCTGATCGAATGGTCTAATCTGATTGAAGAAATTCTACCGGATCATGTGATCCAGGTAAAGATTGAAAAGAATCTGGAGCATGGATTTGATTATAGAAAAATAACTGTGGAGGGAATGTCATGCGAATTTTAGGAATTGAAAGTTCATCCCTGGTGGCTTCTGTGGCGATCGTGGAAGATGGAGTGACGATGGCTGAATATACAGCAAATTTTAAGAAGACCCATTCTCAGACATTGCTTCCGATGATCGATGCTATGGTCAGTCTCCTGGATGTGGATCTTGCGACGGTGGATGCCATTGCGGTATCCGGCGGACCGGGTTCCTTTACCGGTCTTCGCATCGGTTCTGCGACCGCAAAGGGTCTGGGACTGGCATTGAATAAACCGCTGATCCATGTACCGACACTGGACGGAACCGCGTACAATATGTACGGTGCTTCCGGCCTGATCTGCCCGATCATGGATGCCAGAAGGAATCAGGTATACACAGGAATTTACCGTTTCGAAAATGAGTTTCAGGTGGTAATGGAGCAGGATGCGCTTGATATGAATGATCTGATCGAAAAGCTGAATGCGATGGAAGAGCGTGTGATCTTCCTGGGAGATGGCGTTCCGGTGCATGAAAAACTGATCTGCGAGAAGATGACTGTGCCGTTTGCATTTGCACCGGCTCACGTAAACCGCCAGCGCGCTGCGTCTGTGGCTGCGTTAGGTGCTGTGTATTTGGCAGAAGGAAAAACGGAGACTGCGGCAGAGCATGGTCCGGATTATCTGAGAAAATCCCAGGCAGAAAGGGAGAGAGAAGAGAAAGAGACAGCAGGCAAGTAGTCTGTGAGGATAGAAAAATGAATTGGAAGCTTCGTAAAATGGAAAACGACGATGTGGATGCGGTTGTTGGGATTGAACAAATCTGCTTTTCTGATCCATGGTCGAAAAAAATGGTATCGGATCTGCTTGAGAGTTCCTGGGACGAAGTCTGGATCTTAGAGGAGAACGAAAAAGGCACAGTGGGATATATCAACTTCCGCTTTCTTGCCGGTGAGGGTGAACTGATGCGAATTGCAGTTCTTCCCGGGATGCGCGGACAGGGATTATCGAGAAAGTTGATGGATCAAATGATGGAATCTGCATCGAAATATGCAGTGGCAGATATTACGTTGGAAGTGCGTGCTGGAAACGAACCGGCCATTGGGCTCTATCAATCCTACGGGTTTGTTGGCGAAGCCGTGCGAAAGGGGTATTACCATAATCCAACCGAGGATGCGCTGATCATGTGGGTTCACGGCTTGCCATCCATTCCCTCTTAATCTGAGGTATATTTTCGCTATAATGTAGGAGCAGTTTTTATTTCGAAAATACAATACAGGAAGCGAAAGGTGAGGATTTTATGAGGAAATACGGAAAAAATGGACAACTGGAGACTGTAGTCTGCAATATGTGCGGAAAAAAGATCGTGGTGAAGGATGGAATTGTCCGGGAAGGGGCTGCCATGTTTGATCACGCGTGGGATTTCTTTTCAGAGAAAGATGGAGATGTACACCATTTTGATCTTTGTGAAGCATGTTACGATGAGTGGATTCTTCAGTTTAAAATTCCGGTGGATATGGAAGAAAAGACGGAGCTTTTATAAATACCGTTGAAATGGAAGAAATGAGGAAAATTTCATGTTAGATATCTGTTTGCTGGGAACAGGAGGAATGCAGCCATTGCCGTATCGCTGGCTGACTTCCATGATGGCTCGCTGTGATGGCAGCAATCTGCTGATCGATTGCGGCGAGGGAACCCAGGTTGCTTTAAAAGAAAAAGGATGGAGTCCGAAACCGGTGGATGTGATCTGCTTTACCCATTACCATGCAGATCACATCAGCGGTCTCCCGGGATTTCTTTTGACGATGGGAAATGCAGAACGTACGGAGCCGGTTTTGCTGATCGGTCCGAAAGGTTTGGAACGCGTGGTCGGTGCTCTTCGTATGATCGCACCGGAACTGCCGTTTGAGCTGCGTTTCCATGAATTGACAGAGCCAAGGGAACAGGTTGCATATGGACCGTATGTGATTGATGCGTTCCGTGTAAACCATAATGTGACCTGCTATGGCTATCGGATCTCCATTCCGAGAAAGGGCAGATTCGATGTAGAACGTGCAAAAGCGCAGGAGATCCCGCAGAAATTCTGGAGTAAGCTTCAGAAAGGAGAAGTGATTGAATATGAAGGTCGCACTCTGACCCCGGATATGGTGCTGGGCGAGGCGAGACGAGGACTTTCTGTCACTTATTCTACGGATACAAGACCGGTTCCGGTCATCGCAGAATATGCAAAAGATTGTGATCTGTTCATTTGCGAAGGCATGTATGGTGAGAAAGAAAAGGCTGCCAAAGCGAGAGAGTATAAGCATATGACTTTCCAGGAGGCAGCGAAGCTTGGCCGTGAGGCGGAGCCGAGAGAGATGTGGCTGACGCACTACAGCCCGTCTTTGATGCGGCCGGAAGAATACTTGAGCGAGATTCGGGAGATTTTCCCGAGAATCAAGACAGCCAGAGACGGATGGTCTCTGGAATTGGGATTTGACGAGGATTAAAAGAGAGGGTTCAATCTATGAAATTACACAAGACAGAAGAAGATGTATATATTCTTGCGATTGAAAGTTCCTGTGATGAGACCGCGGCGTCCGTAGTGAAGAACGGCCGTGAGGTATTGTCAAACGTGATTTCATCCCAGATCGATCTGCACACTCTTTACGGAGGTGTAGTACCGGAGATCGCATCCAGAAAGCATATTGAAAAGATCAACCAGGTAATTCAGGCAGCCCTTGACGAGGCGAATATGACGCTGGAAGAGATAACGGCTATTGCGGTTACGTATGGTCCGGGCCTTGTGGGTGCTCTTCTTGTAGGTGTGGCAGAGGCCAAAGCGGTCGCATACGCTGCAAAAAAACCATTGGTTGGTGTACATCATATTGAGGGACATGTTTCTGCAAACTTTATTGAGCATCCGGATCTGGAGCCGCCGTTTGTGTGCCTGATCGTATCCGGCGGACATACACATCTGGTGATCGTAAAAGACTATGGTGAGTTTGAGATCATAGGCCGTACGATGGATGATGCAGCCGGAGAGGCATTTGATAAAGTGGCACGCGCGGTCGGTCTCGGTTATCCGGGAGGTCCGAAAGTGGATAAGGCTGCAAAAGAAGGAAATCCGCATGCGATGGAATTCCCGCGCGCAAAGGTGGGAGGTTCCGCTTATGATTTCAGTTTTAGCGGTATGAAATCGGCAGTTCTCAACTATATCAATCAGGCGGCAATGAAGGGTGAGACCATTCATGTGCCGGATCTGGCAGCTTCTTTCCAGAATGCAGTGGTGGATGTGCTGGTTTCCCGTGCTGTTCTTGCGGCAAAAGAATATGGTTTTGACAAGCTGGCGATTGCCGGAGGCGTTGCATCCAACTCGGCTCTCCGTGAGGGCATGAGGCAGGCCTGTGAAAAAGAGGGCATTAAGTTCTACTACCCGTCACCGATCTTTTGTACCGATAATGCTGCAATGATCGGAGCAGCTGCTTACTATGAGTATATCAACGGAGCGAGAGCCGGATGGGACCTGAATGCGGTTCCGAATCTGAAACTGGGAGAGCGGTAATTGAAGGAGGCGATTCCGATGACAAAGACAGCGGCCATTGTTCTGGCAGCAGGACAGGGAAAGCGAATGAAGTCAAATGTGGCAAAACAGTTTCTGCTCCTGGATGGAGAGCCGGTGGTTTGCCATGCTCTGCGTACATTTGAACAGAGCGCAGTGGATGCAGTTGTCCTGGTGACCGGAGCGGAGGAAATTTCCTATTGTCGCGAAGAAATTATAAAGAAATATGGTTTTTCCAAGGTTGTGAATGTGGTGGCCGGGGGAAAGGAACGCTATCATTCCGTTTATGAGGGACTTCTTGCGCTGAAACCGTTTTTCGATGAGGATGGTATTGTTTTAATCCACGATGGGGCAAGACCTCTGGTGACAGATGAGATCATTGACCGCACAATCTGTGATGCGGCGGCATATGGTGCCTGTGTGGCGGCTGTGCCGGTAAAGGATACGATCAAAGTGGCGGCATCCGATGGGTTTGCAGATAAGACGCTGGATCGCAGTGTGTTATGGCAGATTCAGACCCCCCAGACGTTTTCTTATCAATTGGTTTTGGAGGCCTATACGAAATTGATGTCAGACCCGGCGTTTCAGAATGGTGTGACAGATGATGCCATGGTGGTAGAAACCATGTGCGGCGGAAAAGTGAAACTGACGGAAGGCAGTTATGAGAATATCAAGGTGACAACACCGGAGGATATGATCGTAGCCGAGTGCCTGCTCGTACACCGAAGAGGGATGGAATAGACGAGGACATATGGAAAACAAGATACAGTTGGCTGCGGTTGGGGATAACTGCATGGATGTATATCGGAGTATGAACAAAGCCTATCCGGGCGGCAATCCGGTGAATGTGGCGGTTTACTTTACCCGCTTGGGAGGTTCGGCATCCTATACCGGTGTGGTGGGAACCGACCGATATGGTGCTCTGATGAAAGAGAGTATTTGCAAAATGGGAGTGGATATTTCCAATGTTCATGAACTGGAGGGCTCCACGGCCATTACTTATGTGGAACTGGTGAATGGTGAGAGGATCTTTGGAGATTACGAGGAAGGCGTTCTTGCAGATTTTCATTTATCAGATGCAGATATCGCGTATATTGGAAAACATGATATGATGGTGACCGGACTCTGGGGAAATGTCCATGGAGATCTGGCAAGGATAAAAGAAACCGGAGTACCAATCGCGTTTGATGCGGCAACAAGACCGGAGGACGAGGCTGCCAAGATTGCGCTTCCATCCGTCGATTATTTCTTTTTTGCATCGGACGACGGAGACACGCCTGCATTGAGAGAACGGATGATGGAATTGCAAAGCCAAGGCCCGCAGATCGTGGTCTGTACTCTGGGAGCGCAGGGAAGTATTGCGTATGATGGTGAGATGTTTACGTCTTATGGCATCGTTCCGTGTAAAGTGGTAGATACCATGGGAGCCGGTGACAGTTATATCGCGGGATTTCTGAAAAGTATTCTGGAAAATAAGCCAATTCGCTCATGCATGGAAGCCGGTGCGCAGAATGCAGGTATTACACTGGGGTATCAAGGGGCCTGGTGATTTTGGAGGAATTATGATGTTGAAATTTGATGAGAAGCAGCTGTTGGATAGTGTAAATGGTGCACTGGCGTTGAGACCGGAGATTGAAAGAATCGTGGATGAGATTCAAAACAGAGGGTTCGATGCGATCTATTTCCTGGGTATCGGAGGAACATGGGCTTCTGCCATGCAGGTGGAAGTATATATGCGCGGAAAAAGTGCAATTCCGGTATTTGTGGAAAATGCGGCGGAATTCATTACAACCGGTAATAAGCGCTTTACTGAAAATTCTATCGTGATTTTCTCTTCTGTGACAGGAAGTACCGTTGAAATGGTGAAAGCTGTGGAGAAGGCGCATGAGATTGGTGCAAAAGTATTTGGTTTTATCGATAAAGCAGATGCACCGATGGTGAAACAGTGTGACTGGTGTATTTCTTACCCTCAGAATGAACAGTTGAAGTTTTACATGGTGGCCAACCGTCTGATGTATAATAATGGAGAGTTTCCCGATTATGACTGTTATAATCAGGAGATGGAGATATACCTGGCACAGGTGCTGGTGGATACGGCCAAGGCAGCGGATTCCTGGGCTGAATCATTTGCAAAAGAAAAGTATCAGTATGTAAAAGCACATCCGGAGATGCCGCACTATTTTATAGGAAGCGGAAACCAGTGGGGAGCTACATACTCTTATGCCATGTGCTATTGGGAGGAACAGCTCTGGATCCGAACAAAATCGATTACTTGCCAGGAGTTTTTCCATGGTATGCTGGAGATTATTGATGCAGAGACACCTGTAACCGTATTCGTCGGTGAAGATGAACAGCGTCCACTGGCAGAGCGTGTGGTGAATTTCCTTCCGAAGGTGTGCAGAAATTATACGGTAATTGATACAAAAGATTATGAACTGAAGGGAATCAGCAAGGAATTTCGAGGCTCCATTTCGCATCTGGTTATGCGTGCGGTGAACAGTCGTGTGGACGTGCATATGGAGAAGGAATTCTGTCATCCTTTGGATATCCGACGCTATTATCGCCAGTTCGATTATTAGCTTAAAAAATGTAAAAAAATGAAAAAAAGTGGTTGACAAATCAGTGTTTTTCGAATAGAATGATAAAGCACGTTTGAGAGAACGCTTGGAGAGATATCGAAGTGGTCATAACGAGGCGGTCTTGAAAACCGTTTGTCCGAAAGGGCGCGTGGGTTCGAATCCCACTCTCTCCGTTTCCTGCATTTGAACGGAGCTGAGCAAGATTGGTTCCTGGTGCAGAACTGAATAATGGATTCCGAAAGGAATGTAATTCAACCAGATTGCAGAAGTACCCAAGTGGTTGAAGGGGCTCCCCTGGAAAGGGAGTAGGTCGTTAGTAGCGGCGCGAGGGTTCAAATCCCTCCTTCTGCGTTTCAAGTTTAGAAGATGAGAAACTTAAAAAACTTGAAAAAAGTTGTTGACAAGCGATCGCGAGTGTGTTATAGTAAACGAGCTGTCGCGAGAGACCGAAAGCAACTTAGTGAACACAAAGTGTGAA
>JAFSFU010000159.1 GCA_017435025.1 Lachnospiraceae bacterium
GCTGAAGCTGAAATCATATGCAGAACCGCCCACTTTTGCACGCGGAAATTCCATTGCATGCGGATTTCCTTCTTTTGCAGCCTTGTCCACCTTCGGACCGCCCGGATATCCGAGTCCGACTGCACGGGCAACTTTGTCAAATGCCTCTCCGGCTGCATCGTCCATGGTACGGCCGATGATCTCAAACTCGCCGTAATCTTTTACGATCACCAAATGTGTATGTCCGCCGGATACGATCAGGCATACGAACGGCGGTTCCAGATCCGGATGCTCGATAAAGTTTGCAGACACATGACCTTCAATATGGTGTACGCCGACCAGCGGTTTCTTTGCTGCGTATGCGATCGCCTTCGCTTCCGCCACGCCAACCAGAAGGGCACCCACCAGACCCGGACCGTATGTGACTGCGATCGCAGTCATCTCGTCCAATGTCATGTGCGCTTCATCTAACGCTGCCTGGATTACCTGATTGATTTTTTCAATATGTTTTCTGGACGCGATTTCCGGAACCACGCCTCCGTATAACGTATGAAGGTCGATCTGGGAAGAAATCACGTTGGATAAAACTTCACGGCCGTTTTTTACAACGGAAGCCGCAGTCTCATCACAAGAGCTTTCAATGGCGAGGATATACACATCCTCTTCAATTTTGTGAATTTTCATATCTTACAGACCTCTCTCTTAATCTTCGTCAAAGCCCAGCTCCATGGACCAACCATCTCTCGCTGTCTTGATGCGCGGGAAAATCTCACGCACTTCGTTCAGATATTCTTCCGGGCGCATGAGGGACGGGCTGTAATGGGTCAGCCACATTTCTCTCGGATTGGCCTCTTTTCCTAACTTTGCAGCTTCCTGGAATGTCATGTGCTTGTACTCTCTTGCCTTGGCTGCTTTTTCTTTTTCTCCGTACATGCCTTCGCAAATAAAAAGATCACAGTCTTTCGCATACTCTGCAATGACCGGAACCGGTCTCGTATCTGTAGAATACGTTACCGAAAGTCCACGGCGCTTCTCACCCAGGACCATATCCGGGGTCAGCGTGCGGCCCTCAAATGTAATCGTCTCACCTTTCTGAAGGCGACTCCAGAATTTCTGTGGGATTTCCTGTGCCTTTGCACGCTCTACATCGAATTTTCCATTTCTAGGAATAGAAACCCGGTATCCATAACATACCACGTTGTGATTCACACGAAATGCGTCGATCACATACGGACCGGCTTTCAACTGTTCTCTCGATTCAGAAAGCTCATAAAATCTCAATTCAAAAGGAAGTTCCGGAGCGATCATGCGAAGTGCGCTCACCACACGTTCCAGTCCTTTCGGACCAACCAGCAGCACCGGCTCCGTGCGCTCTGCATTTCCCATGGTCAACAAAAATCCCGGAAGACCACTGATGTGATCTGCATGATAATGAGTAAACAGCATCACATCCACCGGCTTCGGGCTCCATCCTTTTTCTTTTAATGCGACCTGAGTTCCTTCGCCACAGTCGATCAGCAGATTACTGCCATCGCAGCGGGCCATCATGGATGTCAGCCAGCGATACGGAAGCGGCTGCATACCTCCGGTAC
>JAFSFU010000019.1 GCA_017435025.1 Lachnospiraceae bacterium
AGCAGTTTTCTCTTCTGGTATGGGTGCAATTTCCGCAGCAATCATGCATTTCGTAAAGAAAGACTGCCACATTGTGGCTCCGCACACAATTTATGGTCCGACTCGTACTTTTATTACAAAATATTTATATGAGAAATTTGGTGTGACTCATACATTCGTACATGGTGTTGATCCGGAAGAATTCAGAAAAGCGATCCGCCCGGAGACAACGCTCATTTACTTAGAGAGTCCGTCCAGCTTAACGCTTTATATGCAGGATATCGAAGAAGTTGCTAAGATTGCCAAAGAGCATGGCATTGGCACTGTAATCGATAATACATATGCAACACCGCTTCACCAGAATCCGTACAAGTATGGAATTGATCTGATCTGTCACACTGCGTCCAAGTACATGGGCGGCCACAGCGATATCATCGCAGGTGTGGTTGCAGGTTCCAAAGAGAACATTGAGCAGATTGCCTGCAACGAGAGAGAACTTATGGGTGCATGTATGGATCCGCACCAGGCATGGCTTCTGATCCGCGGTCTTCGTACGATGCCGGTTCGTGTGAAAGCACACGGCGAGAGCGGTCTGAAGGTTGCGAAGTGGTTAGAGCAGCATCCGTGTGTAAAACAGGTCTTCTATCCAGGTCTTGACAGCCATCCGCAGAAAGAACTGGTTGACAAGTACTTAAAGGGCAAGACAAACGGCCTGATGGCATTTGTTTATGATGGAACTGCAGCACAGGCGACAGAGTTCGTTTATTCTCTGAAGATGTTCCAGTTTGGCGTAAGCTGGGGTGGTTTCGAGAGCCTTTGCGTAATGCCGACCGTAGGCATGAGCGAGGAAGAGGCAGCGGCACAGGATGTTCCGACAAACCTGATCCGTCTTCATGTTGGTCTTGAGGATGTGGATACTCTGATTGCAGATTTAGAGCAGGCATTCGAGGCAAGCAAGAAGATTACAGAATAAGCGAAAAGTGTATGTAAACAAAGGAAAATTGAACACAAACTTAACAACATTAAGAAAGGGCAGCCTATGGCTGCTCTTTTTGCATTTCGCAGATTAATTTTCGAAAACAAAGATATGGAAGAAATGCCTACAAAAGGTTGATTTTTGCTGCAAAATTTTAGTAGTTATTGCCCTTTCCAAATTTGGCAAGAGTGCTATAATGGGGGTCTGTAAAAAGGATAAAGCGTTCGGAGAGAGGACGCTTTCGGAGGTAAAGTAGAAAATGGAAATGATACCGATTTGGCTTTGTATCCCCTTTGCATGCCTGCTTTTGTGCATTGCAATTCTGCCACTGGCAAAACCTGAATGGTGGGAAGAACATCAGCCCCATGCGGTTGCACTCTGGTCTCTGCTGTTTGTTGTGCCGCATGCCGTGTTATATGGTGCAGGTGAAGCTGCCGAAATTGTTTTGGAGTGTATCGTTGCAGATTATCTGACATTTATTGTTTTATTATTTGGTCTCTTTTGCGTGTGCGGCAATATCACGCTGTCGGGAGATCTGGCCGGTTCCCCGAGAATTAATGTGGGACTTTTGGCGTTTGGAACGCTGCTTTCCAGCTGTATCGGAACGACTGGAGCCAGTATGCTGATGATCCGTCCGATTATCAAGATGAATGCATGGAGAAAGAAGCGCCGCCATATTATTGTGTTCTTTATTTTTATGGTATCCAACCTTGGCGGCTGCCTGACTCCGATTGGCGATCCGCCATTGCTCATGGGATTTATGAGAGGAGTTCCGTTCTTTTGGAGTTTGAAACTGTTCCCGATGATGCTTTTTAATATGGCAGTCCTGTTGTTCGTATTTTACTGGATTGACCGTCGGGCATATCGGATTGACATTGCGAGAGGCCTGAAGCCGGATATCAGAAAGCCGGGTACAGAGGTAAAAATCCGTGGCCTCCACAATCTGCTTTTTATCGTGCTGATCGTTGCAGCAGTCATATTAAGCGGTACACTGCCGTCTCTTCCTGCTTTCCAGGATGCGGCCGGAAATGTAAAAGGAATCCATTTATATGGTCATGTGACACTGACTTATCCGGCAATCATCGAGATGGCGATTATTTTGGCATGTGCATTCTTGTCGTTTAAAACGACGGATCATTCCATTCGCCGTGAGAACCATTTTACATGGGGAGCGATCAAGGAAGTGGCAGTTCTGTTTATTGGTATTTTTATTACAATGCAGCCGGCATTGATGGTGTTAAAGGCCGTTGGAGGTTCGCTTGGAATCACGGAGCCGTTCCAACTGTTCTGGGTGACTGGCCTTCTGTCCAGTTTCCTTGATAATACGCCAACGTATCTGGTATTCCTGACAACAGCAGGTTCTCTTGGCTTTGCAGAGGGAATGGTGACTGCGCTTGGCACAGTTCCGGCAAAAATGCTTTTGGCAATTTCAGCCGGTGCGGTTTTTATGGGTGCCAATACGTATATCGGCAACGCACCGAACTTTATGGTAAAATCCATTGCGGATGAAAATGGTATCCGGATGCCGTCGTTTTTCGGATATCTTCTCTGGTCCTTTGGAATCCTGATCCCGGTGTTTCTTCTCGACACACTGGTATTCTTCTTATAGAAAGGGGGAGGACGTATGTTAAGTGAAAGACCTGTAACAGAAACAGAAATCCGTGAGTTGGCGGAACATATTTATGACCTGGACTGCGAAGTGTATGCAAACCTCGGCTCCTCCCTGGGCCGTGTATTCAACAAAGACCGGGAGAAATGTGTTGGCGAGCTGGTGGAACTTTTGATGACAAGACCGGATGGAAATCTGGTCCGAAGCGAATTGGCGCTGATCGCCAACATGGCCCGCACCATTCCGGATAAAGAGGAACGCAGACTTTGTATGAGCGAATACAACCGGATCTTGCGTGCCGTTATGTCACTTCCGACCAGCTTTGCCGGTGGTGATGTCATTGATCCGAAACTGGCAAAACTCAATGAGTTCAATGTTCAGAACCGTTTTTCAGAAAAGGATCATCTGATCGTCTGTATCAGCTGGGCATACGGAAGCGGTGGTATTGATGTCGGATTTAAGCTGGCAGATAAATTGAAGATCAACTACTACGATGCGGAAATTTTCCAGGCAGTGCAGAAGCGCCTGGAGGCGGAGCAGGATGCGCTTTATGATGTGTCCGGTTATTCTCATGTTTCCAAGACCATTGACCAGAGTCCGGCAAGTGCGTTTAAGCCGGAGAGAAGAAAAACGATCCGCGAAAAAATCCGTGCGTTCAGCCGATACCATGGACTGTCCACAAGAGATGCAGTTTTCTTTAATCAAAGCGACCTGCTTTGCGAAATGGCAAAGAAAGAAGATTTTATCATCATGGGCCGCTGCGGTGATGCGATCATGACCAACAATAATATCCCGCACATCAGTATTTATATTACGGCTCCGATGGAACAGAGAATTCATCGCGCTATTGAGGTCAACAAGGGTCTGGATGTAAAGAAGGCAAAGCGACTTTTGAAACGTCTGGATCGCGAGCATGCAAGCTACTACAATTTCTATACAAGAAAGAAATGGGGCCATGCCAATAACTACGATCTTTGCATCAATACAGCAAGTTATGGTATTGATGGTGCGGTGGAGTTTATTTATAAAATGATTGAGAGAAAGTAAAAATCAAAGTGCCTTGTTCTTTGTCCGGGGATAGAGAATGAGGCATTTTACATTCATTATAGATAGCATTTACGCCTCCTTGCTTGTTTC
>JAFSFU010000160.1 GCA_017435025.1 Lachnospiraceae bacterium
TAACTGCCGGTCTGGATTCTGCCAGTTACCAGCACACGCATGCCCTGACGGAAATATTTTTCCGCAAATTCGCCGGCACGGTCGAAAGCAACGATGTTGATGAAGTCAGCGGTCTGCTCACCGTCCTGACCTCTTCTGCCTCTTCTGTCTACTGCAAGAGTATATCTTGCGATAGCCATGGAGCGCTCACCCTGGGAGTAACGAACTTCCGGGTCTCTGGTTAATCGACCCATAAGGATAACTTTATTCATATAATCACACTTTCTCTATTAAGCGTCCTGTCTTACGCAAAGATAACGGATTACAGACTCCATAATACGAATGCGGGATTAGATCTCTGCCGGGAATGTAGCCGGTGCTTCGAAGTGGATAAAGTAGTAGAAGCCTTCTTTCATCTTCTGTACTTCGTAAGCGAGTCTCTTCTTACCCCACTCATCGATATCAGCGATTGTGCCGCCGAAACGAGTGATGTAACCTTTCACTTTCTCAAGAGCTGCTGCTCTCTCTTCATCCTCAAGCTTTGCGCTCAGAACAACTACTAACTCATATTTGTTCATAGTATCTTTACCTCCTTGTGGTCTCTGGCCCCTGCTTTCAGTACAGGAGCAAGGAATTTAATATGTCACAGATATGTATGATAACAAAAAAAGCCAGGATTTGCAAGCCTTTTCTGCAATTTTTCCCGACTTTTTTATATTTTTTTCATGATACCGATTTATGCCTTTTCGTCGCCATTTTCCGGTTTTCTAAGGCCTCTGGTATTCTTTTCCACCAGTGTTCTTGTTACCATCACCATGTGTCCGCATCCCATGCATTTCAGGCGAAAATCTGCGCCCACACGGAGGATCTCCCATTCCTGACTGCCGCATGGATGAGGTTTCTTCAATTTTACGATATCTCCGATCTCATATACCATCCTACTTCCCCCTCGATGTTTCTCCCTTTCAAATCAAAGAACGGTTGGGACAGTTCTCCAACTGCTGTCCGTTCATTACACACCGACCGCTTCGCCTAAAATCTCACCGATCGGTCCACTGATCACAAGATCTGCGCGATTGTCCATCGGTGTCACAGATTTGTTGATCAGAACCAATTTATTGCCTCGATAATAATCAATGAGTCCCGCAGCCGGATACACGGTCAGAGAGGTTCCGCCAATGATCAGCATATCTGCATTGGCAATATAATTGACAGATTTCTGAATCGTTTTCTGATCCAGACCCTCTTCATAAAGGACCACATCCGGTTTGATCGTACCGCCGCAGCTGCATGTCGGCACTCCGTCGGAATGTAAAATTGTATCGACTCCATAGAACTTACCGCAACGCATGCAGTAATTGCGAAGAACCGATCCATGAAGCTCCATAACCTCTTTACTTCCGGCAGCCTGGTGCAGACCGTCGATATTCTGCGTCACAACCGCTTTCAGTTTTCCTTGCTCTTCCAACTTGGCCAGCGCCAAATGTGCACGGTTCGGCTCCGCATCCGGGAACAGCATCTTATTGCGGTAAAAACGATAAAATTCCTCCGTTTTCTTCATATAGAAGGTGTGACTCAAAATCACCTCCGGCGGATATGCATACTGTTGATTATAAAGTCCATCCGTGCTTCGGAAATCCGGGATCTTGCTTTCCGTGGACACTCCGGCGCCACCGAAAAATACAATATTATTGCTCTCCGCCAACCACTGTTTTAATGTTTCACGTTCTGTCATATCCCAGTTCTCCTTTCCTTATTTTAAACTTAGACTACACAACCTCGTCCAAAAATACATGATGGAAGGTATCAATATACTCCCAGTGCGGCAATTCCTTTACCTGCTCCGGTGTTCTGTAGCCAAAAAGCCACTCCGTCAGTTCCGCAATCGTAAATACCGCCATTTTTCCTTTCGCGATAAATCGCGACTCCTGCATCAGTTCCGATCCATTTTTCGTCAGCTTCCAGATCCATGCGCCCTGATTCTGCGGCACAAACAGATCATTCACTCCAATCTCAAGAATCAACTTATCTTCCGGGCAGTCCTCGGAAAGCCGGATATGCTTCATAAACTCCTGCAGACATACGATTCTTGCCATAATCGCCGGTTTGGTTCCTGCCAGAGAACGGAAATGCTCTCCGGTATACAAATAACGCATCTCCCGTTCCTTCAGTCCCCATTCACTTTCCATGCCGATAAACCAGTCGTCGTCATAAATCAAACGAATCTCACCATTCTCACTGGCCAGTTCTTTCTCCATCCGCTCCAAATAAGCAGTGTCACGAACCGCAAACAGATCAAACTGACGTTTCAACCAGGCATTTTGCCATTCCGCCAAATCCTCATTCAGAGGTCCTGTTTTTTGAGATTCTCTGCGAATATCCTTATTGTAATGAAGAACCCATCTCGGCTGATCAAAAATAAATCGAAAATCATACGGACGATAAATGGATTCTCTTGCCGGCATCAGAAAGGTGAACGGCATGCGTTCCTCATACATATCACGTAATGCAGAAAGAAGAACACTTCGCATATGGCCCTTATTTCGCTCATTCGCATCTGTAGCAACACCTACAATATAATCACAAGTTCGCTCTGCACCACGCATGTAAATCTGATACGGATTGCGGTGCAGCATAGATACAATTTTTCCATCTTCCTCGCACACCAGTATCCGGTTGTCTTTTGTTTTTTCTTTAAAATAATAGTCTATAAACGGCTCTGATTCATGGAACGCCTCTCTCCAGAGATCCTTGGTCCGTTCTTTTTCCTCTGCTTCCAGATACCGAATCATTCTGTTTACCCCTTCTATCTTTCACCCTGCCAGATCTGACTGACTCTGAATTTTCTCGCATATCCAATCGGATCATAAGATTCCTTCGCTTTGCGCAGTCCCGGAATTCCCAGATCATCTTCGCGATTGACAAGCTCTGCCTCCGGGAACGCATTGATCAGAAACTGCTGATTGATCAACTGATAAAGTCCACGCATCTCCGGATTCGCCTTTTCTATATGAATGATCGCCATTTTCTCCAGTTCATTGTAACTTCCGATTGAAAAAGCTTCTAACTCACCATCCACATAAATACCGCCCATTCGTACATCTAATAACGAACAGTTTTTCAGGACATCATGGATACCTGTCACCTCATGGTCCAGGTGGGCTTCCACTTCCTCACCCTTTTGCTCTCTCCATTTATCCAGGAACTTCCATACAGAATCCCGATCTGAACAACATATTGTGCGGTACTCAAATCGTCCTTCATAATTCTTTAAAAATGCATTCAAATGGTTTTTCTTTTTATGCAGTTTCTTTCCGGACAATTTTTTTAATGCCTCTGCACTGTAAAGATAATCCCTGCTGTCTTCCACCTCAGTAACTGTATACTTCTCCGGCGGCAGATTCAGATATTCCACAGAAAGCTCGTCTGCCAGATAAATCTCCAACGGTTTATGCAAAACATGATTAAAATACTGCTCCAGTTCATGGAAATAATGCGGGAGATCTTCCATGCTGCAGATCGGCATCGCTGCATAATCATTTCCATCCACATTCATTTTCCATAAAATCGCTTTTCCATCTCTAATCGTATAATACACACTATAGTAGTTGCTCCAGAGAAAATAATCCAGGATCACACTATCACAGGTACGATCATGACGCTGTCCATAATAGGTCGAAAGACCTTCTACATTTTCCGCACTTAATTTCTTAAATTGTAAATCCATGTAACTTAACTATCCTTTTCATTTCCATCCGCGTCTACTACTTCTCTTTTAATCGGAATCTGGAAATTCACTCCCATCGGATTGATCACAAATCCTTTTGCTTCCTTCGCAAGCATCTTCAAAAGTCCCTGGGCTGATGTTCCAACCGCCTTGAACTGCTGATTCTTGTTGAATTTCTGGAACTCGATCAAGTCCGTAAAAATCGGCTGGTATACATCACCATTCGGAAGCTTCAAAAGAGGCGCTCCCTCTTTTTCCTTATAAACAACAATGAAACTGCCTTTCTCGAAGTTTCTCAGCACTTCCTCCATCATTTCCTTACATGCATCCGGAAGCTCGGTCAATTTCTGACGTCGCACCTCCTGCATGAAATAAATTGCAGTCAGATGAAGCGCCGGATTTTCAATCCACGGACTCTTATCCGGCTGATTGGAACCAGGACGCTTTACCAGTTCCGCAATCTGCACGCGATATTCATTATCTGTAAAACCGTTTAAAACGATACAGTTCACACCCATCGTAAACAGGTTACTATAAAAACCGAGGAATCCCTTATTCTCAATCTTCATAAACTGTACCGGCTGCTTTTTCTCGATAAAACGCTTCGCTTCTCTCTCAATATCCTCTGTCTTTTCATATATAAAAATCTGGTCATCTGCAGTCTCCTCATCGCATACAACAAACGGCAGTTTTGTGCACGGAGACATCAGAACATAAAGCTCTTTTGAAGTCTGGAGCTTTATAAAAGCCTCTTTTCTTGTCATCACTCTGTTCCTTCCAAATTTATTCGTATCTATAATTATATAATTTTGTATGGCAGATTACAACCTTATTTTATCCAATCTGCCAACAGACTATTTCCGGTTCTTCCAAGTATCCGGCGCATACATCTCTTGACAAGTACGCCATCGTTTGGTATGGTATCTTCCATATAATTTTCGGAGGTGAAAAAATAAATTGAAGAAACCCCAAAAAATCAAAATCGGATTACGCACCTGGAAAACAGCCGCGGCCGTAATGATCTCTATGGCGATTGTGAACATATACGGTGCCACAACTTCCAAACTTATTTTCGCCATGCTCGGTGCAATGGCGGCTTTACAACCTACTTTTAAGGAGTCTCTGGATTCCTGTCTGACACAGATCATCGGATTGTTTTTTGGTGCTTTTATCGCGGTACTCTTAATGATGACTCCGATTCATCCGCTTGTTGCAGCCGGAATCGGTATCATTCTTGTTATAACGTTATACAACACATTCCAGATCAGTTTTTCACCGTCTCTGCCCTGCTTGATCGTTGTAACCATGTGCACAACCCCCGATATCCTTCCTCTCACTTACGCTATCGGACGTTTCTGGGATTCTGCCATCGGTCTTGGCGTCGGAATGCTGATCAATACCCTATTGTTCCCATATGACAATAGTCGTATTATTCTGGATACTGCACATCGATTGGAAAACGAATTACTACGTTTTTTGGAAGACATGTTCGACGGCGACGATCATCTGCCCAATACAGAAGAAATGGTCACCTCCATCAATAGTATGGCACGCCAGCTTGCGACTTTTTCCAAACAGATTTCGATTCTGCATCCCAGACGCCATCGTCAGGATTACGAAAAATATCAGCTATATGTAAAAAATGCCCGACAGATTGTGGCGCACATGGAGGTTTTGTGCCGCATGGGAAGACCGGGAGTCTTAAATGCCGAAAATCATTCCCGCCTGCGTCAGGCCGGCGCAGTCATCCGTGACCAGCGAATTTTCAAAGTTCCGGAGGAGCTGGATATCGTTACAAACTACCATGTATCTCAGCTACTGACTCTTCGTCAGGAATTGCTGAATTCCATGAAAAAATAAGTATTTTTCCATTTAAAAAGGTGCCGATCAATCAAATCGACACCTTTTCATTATGTACATCTTCCGTTCTATTTCTGATCCGAATAGTTTTCCTCCCAGATACAGCATAACAAATTCCAAACGAATGCCCGGTCATGCGGTTCATCCATATCTCCTCGTTTATGCTTCAGGTAATGGCGAAGTGCGGAATCGATATAGATATAAGTATCCATTCCCTTTTTCCAGTTGTTGGCCCCATACTTATTCGCACCCTCTTCGTAATGGATGCCCACTTCCAAAAGCATTGTTTCCATCACTCCATCATAATATTGAGCGCAAAAACTTTTAAGAGCATCATACAGATGCGTGGTGTCCGCGTCTTTTTGGAATTCCCTCACACTCTTTAAAACCGGATCCTCGTCCATAAGTTTAGAAGCAACTTCCAACGGAATCAGATCAATTCTTCCCTTTCCGGTTCTCGCATCGCGATGTGCACCGGTTGAAAATTCAGTGGTACTTCCGCTATCCTTAATTACTCGATTCTGAACATTTTCCATATCGTATTCCTCCAATTACTTTCCATTATATCATTTTGAAAACAAAAAGGAACCACAAACCTTGATTTTACAATAAAAAAAGGAACCACATTTCTGTGATTCCTTAGAGGCGCGAACCGGATTTGAACCGGTGATCAGGGTGTTGCAGACCCACGCCTTACCGCTTGGCTATCGCGCCATATGACCCCAACGAGATTCGAACTCGTGTTACCGCCGTGAAAGGGCGATGTCTTAACCGCTTGACCATGGGGCCTCATTTTTGCCTTTGTA
>JAFSFU010000161.1 GCA_017435025.1 Lachnospiraceae bacterium
CTTTCCTGTCAGTTCTTCTAACTGTGCGATTGCCGCATCAAACTGGCCACGGATATATGCAACGTAGGAGTCATTTACTTCCACTGTATTGTTGTACGGAATATCGATCATGATAAGCGGAATATCATGCATACGTGCAATATTCTCATACCATTTTGTCATACAGTTACAGATATTGTTACAGCAGAGAACGAAGTCCGGCTGCGGAATCTGCATCTGACGGATCGGGGAAATTGCATTAAGAGCACGCTCTTTTTCGATACCTTCCGGCATAGCATTGATCTCATTTAAATCTACCAGCTCGATGTACGGAGTCTGTGTCTTTGGATCTTTTTTCGGCTTACCGGTTGCTTCGTCGATAATAACCTTACCCTCTGCATCCTTTAACGGCTTGCCTGTGGACGGATCGATGATGAACTCGCCAGTCTCTTTATCATACTTACGGCCTGCTCTCTTACCTGCGGAGTAAGCAAGGGAAATACGTGCATAACCACAGATATCATTGTCATAACCAAGATCCTCAGCTGCCTGGCAAAGTAACTCACCGTAACGGTTCGCTGCGATACCTGCTGCCTGGTTCTCCGGGTACATAACGTTAAGATCAAATGCTGCTGCAAGTTCACACGGGAACTTGGAAGAAGACCAACCTACCAGCTTGCCTTCTTTTTTCGCTTCACGCGCATCTTTGTGAACATCATCAACCACTTTACGAAGCGCGAGAACACCTGGGGTAACTTTTTTCACCAGTTTTACTGGTCCAGCATAATTTGCCATAATTATCCTCCACCTTCTATTTCTTTCTGCTTGCCACCTGGTACGCAAATAAAGCCGCACCAAGGGCACCATTGTACTGAGTTAACGGAGATGTCTGAATCGGACATCCCAACTGTTTCTCGAGTGCATTCACGATACCGCTGTTCTGAGCAACACCGCCGGTCATTACCACATCCGGAACAATACCCACACGGTGTGCAAGACCGGTCACACGGCCAGCTACGGAACGATGGATACCATCGATAATATCACATTTATCTGTTCCCATTGCCAGCTGGCTGATTACTTCACTCTCTGCAAATACGGTACATGTGGAACTGATACCAACCTCTTTTGTAGACATGGCACCAAGTCTTCCAAGATCTTCTACTTTTACTTCCAGAACGCGGGCCATAACATCCAGGAAACGACCGGTACCTGCCGCACACTTATCGTTCATCTGGAAATTAACCATCGCTCCGTTTTCAATATGAAGTACCTTTACGTCCTGTCCACCGATATCGATAACTGTATGAACATTCGGGAAAAGGAAACATGCACCCTTTGCATGACAGGAAAGCTCACTCATCTGCTTGTCTGCAATTCCCTCCAGGGAATTACGGCCGTAACCGGTAGCCAGTGTATAGTGAATATCCTCTTTTGTCATACCTGCTTCTGCAAGTACTGTTTCGATGGCACGCTTCGGACCGCTGGTTCCTGTTCCCACATCAACCAGGGATTTTGCTACGATTTCTGTGCCATCTTTTAAAATAATACATTTGGACGCGGTGGAACCAACGTCAATACCCAATGTATAAATTGCGCTCATTAAAACCTCCGGGCATTTACAACATTATCCAGACCGGAGTAAACCCCGGCCTGGACTGTTTTTGATTCAATATCCTTCAGCACTTATGCTTTCTTATATGTTTCGAACTCACGGCAAGCACGCGGTGTTACCATCTGATGCATCGGACAGATGCTCTTCGGATTCTGGTAAACTGCCTCTGTGAATGCCTGAAGGTACGGACGAAGCTCTGTCATATCAACGATCTCGTCTACCATACCCATCTTAGCACAGTAAGCCGGACGGGACTTATCTGTGTAGAGCTGAATCATTTCGTTCATCTTGTCGATGATCGGAGTCATATCCTCGCCAGCCTTGCTTGCTTTCACAAGTTTTCTGGAGTACATAGCGTTTGCAGCAGTTTCACCCGGCATTACATAGTACTCACAAGCAGCTGTACCGATGGAGTATGCGTTTGTATTGTTACCCTGCGGGCCACCAAGAACATAGTGAGCTGCAGCAGATGCCTTACGAAGTGTTACCTGTAAGGACGGAAGGCCATTTGCCTCGATGGAGTAGATCAGGGACTGACCTAAGCCAAGTAACTCTGCTCTCTCAGCGTCATCGCCTACATCGATACCTGTTGTATCCTGTAACCAGATCAGCGGGATTCTGTCACGGCCGCAAAGAGTTACGA
>JAFSFU010000162.1 GCA_017435025.1 Lachnospiraceae bacterium
ATTAGAAAATCCCATATTCTGAAAATGATAGGCTGGACGACTGAACTTCCAAAGATTTTCGCCTGTACAAAGATTGCAAACGCATTTATCGCAATCGTCGTACAGGCGGATAAAATCGCATGGAAGCGAAGGTAGTCAGCCGTATTTACAGAATATGGGATTTCTATATAGATGACTTTTTACTTACTCAATGAAATATCAACCTATTTGATTACCTTCGCCGGGCACTTCGCTGCACACTTACCGCAGTTTGTACACTTCTCGTAATCAATAACAGCCAGGTTGTTATCCATGTGGATCGCATCGAATTCGCACTGTTTTGTACAGAGTGTACATCCGATACAGCCGGCATCACATTTCTTCTTCACGTCCGGTCCCTTATCGTGAGAGTTACACTGAACCAGGTGCTCTGCACTGTACGGAACAAGATCGATCAGATGACGCGGACAAACTTCTGCACATTTACCACATGCAACACATTTTTCTTTGTCAACAACCGCAATACCGTCTACGATGTGGATTGCGTCGAACTGACATGCCTTTACACAGCTGCCGCCGCCAAGACATCCATACGTACAGGACTTGCTTCCTGCACCCGGAACTACAGACATCTTCACGCAGTCTTCCATACCATAGTAGTTGTACTGAACATTAGCCTTGTCACAAGTACCTTTACATTTTACGAAAGCAACGTTCTTCACCGCGCTGCCGGCTTCCACACCCATGATCGCAGCAATCTTATCTGCACACGGAGCACCGCCAACCGGACATGCATTGACTGCCGCTTTGCCCTCTACGATTGCTTTTGCAAGAGCATCACAACCGGCATAGCCACATCCACCACAGTTGTTGCCCGGAAGTTCGTTACGAACAAGGATTTCTCTTTCATCTACTTCAACTTTGAATTTTTCGCTGGCAATTCCCAGGAGCACGCCGATGACGATACCGACTACGCCGACAACAACTGCCGCGATAATAATACCTGTAATATTCATCCTTCGACTCCTCCTTTAAATGAGACCGGAAAATCCGAAGAGTGCGATAGACATCAGACCAGCTGTGATCAGTACGATCGGGGAACCCTGGAAGGAATGAGGTACATCATTGTATTCAATCTTCTCACGGATACCAGCCAGAAGGACGATGGCAATCATGAAACCTAAGGAAGTACCGATACCGTTTACAACACTTTCAATAAATCCATAACTCTTCTGTACATTTGTAAGCGCAACACCGAGAACCGCACAGTTTGTTGTGATCAGTGGGAGATACACACCGAGGGACTCATAGAGGCTTACCATATTCTTCTTTAAGAACATCTCTACAAACTGTACCAGAGCTGCGATAACCAGGATGAATACGATTGTCTGGAGATATTCGATTCCCAGCTTCACAAGAACAAAATCATAAATTAAACTTGTGCATGCAGTCGCAATTGTAATTACGAAGAGAACCGCAGCACCCATACCAGCAGCTGTCTCTGTTTTCTTGGAAACACCAAGGAACGGACAAAGACCGAGGAACTGGCTTAAAACGACGTTATTTACCAATGCAGAACCAATGGCAATGAGCAATAATTCTTTCATTTCTCCACTTCCTCCTTAATTTTCTGTTTTCGCTGCTTCAGCGGCTTTTGCTGCCTCTGCTGCTTTCTTTGCTGCAAGTGCTTTTTCAGCCGCTGCCTTCTTAGCTGCCGCTGCTTTCGCTGCCTCTTCTGCCTTCTTTTCAGCAAGGATCGCATGGTTTGTCATACCTGTGCAGCCCTGACAGTTCATGCAGTCACCGCCGCACGCAAGTGCAGATTTCGGAGCGTCGCCGTCTGCATCACCGAAAGAAAATGTCAAAGCTTTCGATAAAGCAATCGAAAAAGTGAAGGAGTTAAATGCATCACGGCTGATTATTCCGAAGGGTGTATATTATCTTGCAGAAGAACGGCAGATGCAAATAACTTTTCAAGAAATATCAGATTTGCTGATTGACGGTATGGGCTCAGAGCTGATATTTACAGACCACATAAATTCTTACGGCGGAGCATTTG
>JAFSFU010000163.1 GCA_017435025.1 Lachnospiraceae bacterium
ATTTTTTTATAAAAGTATAATCTGCTTGTAATGAAAATGAAAATAAGAAAAAGGAGGAAATGAATATGACATTTACATATGATACATGGGATTCTTGTTATGGAGTTGTTACAAGCAGAGGTGCTGAGATGATTTATTTAGATCTTGATAATGGGGAACTGGCAAGAGCAAGAGAACTCATGAATGTAACAATGGGAAGTAAGGTTTTGTGCTCTGTGGTACGGCCATCCATAGGGAATTCACGTGCCATAGTGAAACTGGAATCTGTAGTAGAGTATGCGGCTTAGATTCATAAGAAGTATTTTGGAAAGGAGGGGTATTATGTTAACTTAATAAAGTTAATTTTAGAGCTGGAAAATTGTTAATAAATTAACATGAAATAGATTGAAATATGGAGAGTATATGGTTATAATATATATGTGATTATGATAAAAAAATAACAATCATAAAAAGGAGAGTTAAATCATGGCTAGATTTACATTACCGAGAGACATCTATCATGGAAAAGGATGCCTTGCAGAGTTAAAGAACTTAAAAGGCAAAAAGGCAATCGTTGTTGTTGGCGGCGGTTCTATGAAACGCCAGGGATTCCTTGATAAAGCAGTGAATTACTTAAAAGAAGCGGGAATGGAAGTTGAGTTATTTGAAGGCGTTGAGCCGGATCCGTCCGTAGAAACGGTTATGAAGGGTGCAGAAGCAATGCGTGCATTCCAGCCGGATTGGATCGTTGCAATGGGCGGCGGTTCCCCGATCGATGCAGCAAAAGCAATGTGGGCATTCTATGAGTATCCGGAAGTAACATTTGAAGAGTTATGTATTCCGTTCAATTTCCCGGAACTGAGACAGAAAGCGAAATTCGCAGCAATTCCGTCCACATCCGGTACAGCAACAGAAGTTACAGCATTCTCTGTAATTACAGACTATGCAAAGGGTATCAAATATCCGTTAGCTGACTTTAACATCACTCCGGACGTTGCAATCGTTGATTCTGAGCTGGTTGAGAAGCTTCCGGCAAATCAGGTTGCATATACAGGTATGGATGCTCTTACACATGCAATTGAGGCATATGTTTCCACAGCAAACTGCGTATACACAGATCCGCTTGCACTGCAGGCAATCGAAATGGTATTTGATTATCTGACAGCTTCCTTCAAGGGCAATATGGAAGCAAGACATGAGATGCATGACGCACAGTGTCTGGCAGGTATGGCATTCTCCAATGCACTGTTAGGTATTGTTCATTCCATGGCTCATAAGACTGGTGCAGCATTCTCCACAGGTCATATTACACATGGTCTTGCAAATGCAATGTACTTACCGTATGTAATCAAGTATAATGCAAAAGATCCGGTAGCTGCAAAGCGTTACGCTGAGATCGCTCGCAGAACAGGTCTTGAAGGCGTTTCTGAGAAGACCCTGATCAACAGCTTATGCAAGAAGATCGACGACCTGAACGTTGCACTTGGTATCCCGGCAACTCTGAAAGAGTTCGGCATCATTGAGTCCGAATTTAAGGAGAAGATTGCAGATATCTCCGTAAATGCAGTTAGCGATGCTTGTACAGGTTCCAACCCGAGAGCAATCGATCCGGCAACAATGGAAAGATTATTCACATGCATCTATTACGGAACAGAAGTTGATTTCTAATATAATGAATAAAAATTTATATGGCACCATCACAGAGGAATCTGTGGGGTGCCATTTTCATTATTATAGATTACAGTCATTTGTCAATGAGTAATACCGGTTGCCCGGAAAACTTTTTTGTGGTAAACTATTAGCTGGATAAAAAACGACATTTGCAATACAATAATTATTGATGAAAGGTGTATGTCTTATGGGAATGTATCAAGAAGCATTAGCAATGAAAGAAACGATTGTTGAGAATCGCAAATATCTTCACCAGAATCCGGAGATGGGCCTGGATCTTCCGGTAACAGCTGCATTTGTTGAAGAAAAGTTAAAAGAGATGGGTTACGAGCCGAAGAGAATTGGTGCGTGTGGTATCGTTGCGATCGCAGGTAAAAAAGAAGGTAAATGTTTCCTGATCCGCGGTGATATGGACGCTCTTCCGGTGGAAGAAGTGGCTGATATTGATTTTAAGGCAACAAATGGAAAGATGCATGCGTGTGGCCATGATTGTCATACTGCAAACATGCTTGCCGCTGCAAAATTATTAAAAGACCACGAGGATGAACTGGAGGGCCAGGTTAAATTGATGTTCCAGCCGGCAGAAGAAACAATGGACGGTGCGGACATGATGATCAAAGGCGGTGTTTTAGAAAATCCGAAGGTTGACGCGGCTTTAGGTGCGCATGTGTTCACCAATATGGAACATCCGGTCGGTACCGTTCTTATGACAGGTGCAGACAGCAGAATGGCTGCCGTTGACTGGTTTACGATCAAGATTACCGGTAAAGGATGCCATGGTGCACAGCCGAATGCCGGTATTGATCCTTTAAATGTTATGGCGCATATTCATATTGCACTTCAGGCAATCAATGCACGTATGGTGGATCCAACCGACAGTATTGTACTTACAATTGGCCAGATGCACGGTGGCAATACATCCAACGTGATTCCGAACGATGCAATGATGTCCGGTACGATCCGTACATTAAAAAATGAGACCCGTGCAATGGTGAAAGCAAAAATGGAAGCGATCGTAAGCTCTGTTGCAGCAGCGTTTGACGCAGAGGCACATGTAGAGTACGGCAGCGGCTGCCCGGTTCTTTTCCATGATAAAGATCTTTATAAAGAGGTGAAAGGTTATCTGATGGGCCTGGAAGGTGTGAATACAGTAGACCTGGACGACCAGGGAAAATGCGAGATCAACATGGGCTCTGAGGACTTTGCATATGTGGCAAACGAAGTGCCAAGTGTTTATATTCAGGTTGCAGCTGGCGGTTCTAAGGAAGGTTACGTATATCCACAGCATCATCCGAAGGCGAGATTCCATGAAGATGCACTTCCGGTGGGAGCAGCAGCTTATGCGCATATTGCAATGGAATGGTTAAAGAATAATAAATAATAACTTAAATAAAACCGGTGTGCCATTCTGGCATACCGGTTTTTGTGTGAGATTGATTTAGTTTTCAAAGAAAGCCAGAGCAATTGCTCCAGGTCCAACGTGCGTGCCGATGGTACATCCAACGGTTGAGATCGGCAGATTGTCGGTTTTGTTTTGATAGAGTTCTTTACTGTCTTCAATGTATTTCAGAAGCAGATGATCAGAGAGGCCGCTGTATGCCAGCGCAAAAGGCTTGTTGAAATTGATGCCCCCACTGTTTACGACCAGTTCTCGAAGCAGATTGTTGCCTTTTTTAGAACCCCTTGCTTTGCCAACCAGACTTACCTCGCCGTTTTCGATGGCAATAACCGGCTTGATGGAAAGCAGATTTCCTGCAAGTGCAACGGTTGAAGAAATGCGACCGCCCTTTTTTAAATACTCCAGAGTGTCGAGCAGTGCGATCACGCGAATCTGTTTCTTTTCTAAATCCAGCTGAGCTGCAATTTCTGCAGCAGATAAACCTTCATCACGAAGCGCAAGGCCACGCTGGATCAAAAGACGTTCTCCGACACACACATTTTCGCTGTCTACAATAAACACGTTTTCTGCGTAATCTTCGGCAGCAATGAGGGCACTCTGATAGGTGCCGGAAAGTTTGCCGGAAACTGTGATCACGATTGCCGTGTCGCCTGCGGAGACAACCTGTTCATAAGCGGTTGCGAAGGTATCCGGATTGATCTGACTTGTTTTAGGCAGTGTATCACTTTCGATAAGTCTTTCGTAGAATGCTTTATGAGTGAGGTTTACTGCATCAGAGAATTCTTCATCGCCAAAAGATACTTTCAGCGGAAGATGAATGAGACCCATTTCCTTTGCCTCGGATGGAAGAATGTCAGATGCGGAGTCGATAATAAATTTTATTCCCATATCAATTTCCTTTCGAATTCAAAACATTTGAAAATCAAAGTTATTATAGGGATAAATGATTGAAATGTCAAGAGGTGTACGTTATAATATAGCTTAGCTGTAACTTTATGAAGAATGATATGAGAGAGAGAACTATGATTTACGATGCAGTTTTATTTGATTTAGACGGAACTCTGCTGCCGATGGATAACGATACTTTTGTAAAGGGATACCTGCACCTTTTGGCGCAGACGGCTGCCAAGTGTGGCTATGAAGATGAAAAGACATTCCTGAAATCCATGTGGAAAGGTGTTTCTGACATGATGAAGAATGATGGAAGCATTTTAAATGAGACGGTGTTTTGGAAGAGTGTTTCTGAAATTCTGGGTGATTCGATCTATGAGCACATCGAGACCTTCGATCGATTTTACGGGAATGAGTTCCATGAGGCAAAACATTTTACCGGACCGAATCCATTGGCAAGACGGGCATTGGAACTGGCAAGGAAAAAGGGAAAAAAAGTGATTCTGGCCACAAATCCACTCTTTCCAACGGTGGCGGTCCATGCAAGACTTAGCTGGATCGGATTGAAACCGGATGATTTTGACTGGATCACTGATTACAGCAACTCCTACACATGTAAACCCAATCCTGCGTACTATCGGGAGATTGCTGAGAAATTTGGACTTGATCCCAAACGGTGCCTGATGGTGGGAAACAATGCACAGGAGGATGTGGAGGCGTGCACGGCTGCCGGAATGGAATCCTTTCTGGTGACGGATTGGCTGATCTGTGAAGGAGAACGACCGGATTGTCCACAGGGAAGTTTTGAAGACTTGATTAATTTTTTGGAAAATTTGTAAAGGAGGAAAAAGATGATGGAACATGAGTTTCAGGAATATATCACATTTCATGTAACAGCAAAAGATGGTACAGATGTGGAGATGGCGGTTGTTGACGAGTTTGATTTTGAAAAAGAACACTATGTAGTCGGAGCGATCGTAGAGGACGATACGATTAATGATGATGGAAGATATATTTATCGCAGCGTTATGAACGGAGATGATTTTACTGTAGAAAAAATCAAACGAGAGTTTGATTATAAGAGAATTGCTGAAGTGTATCTTCGCATGCTAGAAGAGGGAGAAGACGCGTAAAAGAATATTTTTTAAGCAAAAAATAAGAGCTATTCGATTTTATTTTTCTAATCGAATAGCTCTTTTAATGAATATCTCTAAGTTTCACTATATAACCTCTCTTTCTTTTATTTGGTCTTTTGTTTAACTATGGACCTCTGCCTTTCATAATAAATCTCCTCCTTTTGTTACTCTATGTAAACTCATTTAGAGATTTTAATCTTATTGGTTTGGATTAGTTAAGCCATTGGACCTTCCTCCTGTTTTTGAAGTTGTCTCTTCTTTTGTTGTAATCATTGTATAATATAAAAATGGATTTGTCAATATGTTTTTAGAAAAAAATAATATAAAAAATATATTGTCTAAAAATACAGGAGTAATTATAAAAATATCAGCAATTTAAACACTTTATGAAATTACGTTGAGACATAGGTTTCCGTGTGGTAGACTAAAAGGGTAGAAGTGTACGTGAATGCAAGGAGGTAGAGTTATGAATATGCAGCACGCAAAATTGATGGCAGCTATGACAGCTTATGACAGAGGTGAGACCGGCAGGATCCAGCATTTTGTAAAGGTGTATGGTCTGGCATCATCCATCGGCACATTGGAAAAATTGGATGAGAAAACACAGTTTATTTTGGAGACTGCAGCCATTGTACATGATATCGGAATTAAGATCAGCAAAGAAAAGTACGGGAACAGCAACGGTAAGAATCAGGAGATGGAAGGACCTGCGGAAGTAGAAAAGATGCTTGGCGCCCTGGGTGGATACACAAAGGAGCAGATTGAGAGAGTCAAATATTTGGTGGGTCATCATCATACTTACGATCATATCGATGGGTTGGATTATCAGATTCTGGTAGAAGCAGATTTCCTTGTAAACCTTTATGAGAACGAGAGTCGTTACAGTACGGTCATGGAGACCCGGGAGAGGATTTTCCGAACAGATGCTGGTAAACAGATACTGGATGACATGTTTGGTGGAATGTACGGAGAAAACAACAAAATCAGAGCAAAAAAAATTGAGCTATTCGATAATTATTTTATATCGAATAGCTCTTTTAATGATATTCTAGAAGTTTCACTATATAACCTCTCTTTCTATTAGTTTTGGCTAGGTGTGAGATTATCAAGCCATTGGACTTTCCTCCTGTTTAAGAAGTTGTCTCTTCTTTTGTTGTATTCATTGTATAATATAAATGCGGATTTGTCAATAAGAAATTAGAAAAAATATTAAAAATATTTATAAAGACTAAAAATGAATAAATTGAGCATAAAAAAACTGCAATTTCGAATACAAAGGGGAATTTTGTCTTAGATATGGACATCTATGTCGGAACTTAGTAGAATAGAGATGGTACAAATGATCGATATCAATAAGGAGACGGAAGATATGAGCGTGGAATTGGAAATGAAATATATGAGACTGCAAAATGGAAGTGATGTTCGTGGCATTGCTTTGGATGGTGTTGAAGGCCAACCGGTAAATCTGACCCCGGATATTGCGTCTTTTATTGCGGCAGCGTTTGTGGAACATGTGGCTGAAACCAGCAATAGAGCGAAAGAAGAGCTGACGATCGCTGTTGGACATGATTCCAGACTGTCTGCAGATATGATGAAAAATGGTGTTGTTGCAGGTCTTCAGAAAATGGGGGCACAGCCGGTGGATTGCTGTCTTGCATCCACACCGTCAATGTTTATGGCAACGGTGCTCCCGGAATTGGATTATGACGGTGCAATTATGATCACTGCCAGTCATCTGCCGTTTAACCGCAATGGAATGAAGTTTTTTACAAAGGATGGCGGTCTTGAAAGCAAGGATATTAAGAAGATTTTGCAGAAGGCTATGAGTCTTGAAGAAAATGGATTGGCAGATGCCTGCAAAAAAGAAGTGATAAAACTGGATCTGCTCAAGCATTACAGTACTTATTTGCGTGGAATCATTTGTAAGGAATTGGAGAGCAATGAACAAGATCTGCCGCTCTCTGGTGTTCATTTTGTTGTGGATGGTTCCAACGGAGCAGGTGGATTTTTTGCTACACAGGTTCTGGAGCCGTTGGGTGCGGATATCAGCGGCAGTATCTTTTTAGAGCCGGATGGAACATTCCCGAACCATGTGCCGAATCCGGAAGATGAAAAAGCAATGGAGTGTATTCGTAAGGCAACATTGGAACATCAGGCCGACCTTGGAATTATTTTTGATACTGATGTAGATCGTGCAGCAACGGTATTCCCGAACGGAAAAGAGATCAATCGAAATGCCCTGATTGCTCTGATGGGAGCAATTGTAGCAAAAACGAATCCTGGCAGTACCGTTGTAACAGATTCTGTAACTTCCGATCAGCTCAAGGAGTTCTTGGAAAATCGTCTTGGGCTGAAGCACCATCGTTTTAAACGTGGTTATCGAAATGTGATCAATGAATCGGTAAGACTTAACGGAGAAGGTATCGAGAGCTGCCTGGCTATTGAGACATCCGGACATGGTGCCCTGAAAGAAAACTATTTCCTTGATGATGGCGCATATATGAGTGTTAAGATTCTTTGTGAGGCAGTACGTTGTAAACGTGCCGGTAAAACCATCGAGGGATTATTGGAAGGACTTACAGAGGCGGCACAGGCGAAAGAAGTACGCATGAAAATCTTCGAGGATGATTTCAAGTCTTATGGCTTGCAGGTGTTAGAGCAGTTCAAAGAATTTGCAGATAAGGATGACCGGTTCCATATTGTAGAGCCGAACTATGAAGGTGTCCGTATTTCCTTTGCGGATGATGAGGTTCATGGATGGATGCTGATCCGTATGTCTCTTCATGATCCTCTTCTCGCCATGAATTTCGAAGCAGACCGCGAAGGCGGAGTTGAGATTATGGAGGGGCGAATTGCCGAGTTTTTCAACCGTTTTTCGGCATTAGAAAAAAAGTTTTTGTTTGATGGAAAATAAATGAGGTAATGTTATGTCATTGTGGATAAAGAATGCTGTGATCGCTACGATGGATCATGAAAATCCAAGGGCTGAATCAGCGATTATTGTAGATGATTTCTTTGCATATGTAGGAACGGAGAATGGTGCAAAAGAGTATCTTTTGAAACATCCGGTTTCTGAACTGAAAGAACTGGATTGCCGGGGACAGTTTTTGATGCCTGGATTCAATGACAGTCATATGCATTATCTGCACTATGCAAAAGCAAAAAAGGGGGCTGTGGATCTTTATGGCTGTACTTCTTTGAAAGAGGTCATTGATCGGATGAAACGTGGATTTGCAGAGCAATATGATCGGAGCAGCGGCCTGTGGCTGTCCGGTGAAGGCTGGAACCATGATTATTTTACTGATGAAAAGCGTTTCCCGAATTCAAAGGATCTGGACCAGGTAACAACAGAATATCCAATGATCATCATGCGCACATGTTTTCATGTGGCTGTGCTGAATTCGAAAGCAATGGAACTGTTAAACATCAATAAAGAAACCGTTGGACAATATGGTGCATTTGCAGAGACTTATGAGGATGGAACCCCCAATGGTGTGATCAAGGAGAATGTATTTGATGATATCAAAGCGAATCTTCCGGCACCGGGGTTAGAGACTCTTTTAGATATGATAGTGGAGTGTCAGGAAGATCTGTTTTCTTATGGAATTACCAGCATCCAATCGGACGATTTCAAATATACCCCGGAAGGACAGGCGTACGAAATGATGCACCTGATCCGGGAGGCCAGCGAACAGGGACGATTGAAAGTCCGAATGGCGGAGCAGGCACTGCTTACTGAGCGTGAGACCGTGGATCAGTTTTTTGATGAGAAGGGATTCGATGACAGTTATGGAAATCGCAGTTTTAAAATTTCCTGTGTGAAAATTCTTGCAGATGGTTCCTTAGGTGCCCGAACTGCGTTCATGCGGAAACCGTATCAGGATGATCCGGAAACAACCGGGCTTGCAATCTATGAGAGACAGGAAGACCTGGATTATATTGTGATGAAGGCGCACCGCAACAATATGGCGGCAGCGATTCATGCGATCGGAGACGGAGCGGTTGAGATGTGTCTGAATGCGATTGAGAGAGCGAGAAGGGAAATGCCATATCTCCATCCGAGACATGGAATCGTTCATTGTCAGATCACGGATAAGGAACAGATTCGCCGTTTTAAAGACCTGGATGTTATTGCATATATTCAGCCTGTATTCATTGATTATGACATGCATATTGTATTCGACCGCGTGGGAAAGGAATTGGGCAATACTTCCTATGCATGGAAGGATTATATTGAAAGCGGAGTACATGCACCGTTTGGTACTGATTGTCCGGTGGAAGGATTGAATCCGATGCGCGGCATTTACTGTGCAGTGACCGGATGTGACACCAAGGGAAATGGACCGGCATGGCCGCAGCAGATATTAAGCCGTGAGCAGGCATTGTTCGGATATACGGCAGCAGGCGCTTACGCATCTTTTGATGAGGATGTAAAAGGTATGATCAAGCCGGGCATGTATGCAGATTTTATAGTGGTAGATCGGGATTTGATGACATGTGCAGATCATGAAATTCTGGATGCCAAAGTTATTTCGACCTATATCAACGGTAAAAAAGTATTTGAACGTTAAGGAGGATATCGATGAGAAAGCGGATATTCTATAATGGAAAAATTTATGTGGAGAAGGGGACGTTCGCAGAGGCGGTCTTTGTGGAAGATGGTGTTATTCGTGCGGTAGGCAATGTGAAAGACGTGCGAGAGTTTTCCGGCTCTGATGTGGATGAGGTGGACTTGGAAGGAAAGACCGTGATCCCTGGCCTGAACGACAGTCACATGCACTTGCTGATGGTTGGAATGCTGCTTTCTACTGCAGATATTGTTGGTGTGAGTTCCATTGATGAAATGATTGAACGTGTAAAGGATTTTATGAAACAGAATCCGGATGCATGCAGAAATGGAATTCTCAGCATGGGATGGAACCAGGACTTTTTTGCGGAAAAGAGATTACCGTTAAGGGCAGATCTGGATCGTATTTCAACGGACATTCCGATTGTTCTTCGAAGAGTTTGCGGCCATGTGGCTGTTGTAAACAGTAAAGTGATTGAGATTCTTGGTTGGGATGAACAGATTCCTGAGATTGAAGGCGG
Organism: Lachnospiraceae bacterium; assembly: GCA_017435025.1. Next base: position 10,165 of record JAFSFU010000163.1, read on the forward strand.
TACAGTGGAAGTTGATGAGAATGGCAAGCCGAACGGAATTGTCACGGAGAATGCAGGAGATGTGGTGATGGCGGTCATTCCGAAGCCTACATATGAAGATAATAAGAGGGCATTCCTAAAAGCTGCAGATTATGCACTTGCTCATGGAATTACAAGTGTACAGTCCAATGATGTGGAGAATGCTACATTATCGATGGATGATACATTCCGTATGATTCATGAAATATATGACGAAAAACAGACCGCATTGCGCTATCGACATCAGGTTTGTTTCCATTCGGTAAAAGCATTCGAGCGGTATATTAAGGATGGAGAATTCAAACATGGTATTTACCGTGATCGAGACCGTTTGGATCTTGGCCCGCTGAAACTATTCAAAGACGGATCATTAGGAGGCCGAACAGCAACTATGAGGCACGAATACTTGGATGATCCGGGTAACTTTGGAGTGGAAACGCTGACCGATGAAGAAATGAGGGGATTTTGCAAACTGGCGAACGAGGCCGGTATTCAGATCGTGACGCACGTGATCGGTGATAAAGCCATTGAAGATGTGATTGGAAATTATGAGGAAGTGATTGGAGCGGGTGAGAACGTACATCGCAATGCACTGGTTCATTGTCAGATTACAGACCGCCCGATGTTAGAACGAATTGCTAAGAGTGATATTCTGGTCATGTATCAGCCGATCTTCCTTGACTATGACATGCATGCGGTGATCAGGCGGTGTGGAGAAGAACTGACATCTACTTCCTATGCATTTAAGACACTTGCAGATATGGGGGCACATATTTCCTATGGAACTGATTCTCCGGTTGAAAACTGTAACCCATTCCCGAATATTTATTCTGCGGTAACCAGAAAGGATAAGAATGGATGGCCGGAAAATGGATTTTACGGGGCGGAATGTGTGCCGGTGGAAATGGCGATCGATGCTTATACTTTGGGTTCTGCGTATAATGAGTTCAAAGAAAAACGCAAAGGTCGAATCAAGGCGGGATACCTTGCGGATATGGTAGTTTTGGATAGGGATATTTTTACGTGTGATCCGATGGAAATCCGTAAGATTTTACCGATCATGACAATTGTTGACGGCGAGATTGTATATAAAAAGTAAAAAATGGTTGACATTTCTGAATGCTAGTGGTATTCTATCACCCGGTCCTAAAAAGACCGGGTGAAACTTTTGATATTCAGGAATAAACTGAAAAATTTAAAAGTTCAAAAAGTTGAAAAAAGTTGTTGACAAGCGATCGCGAGTGTGTTATAGTAAACGAGCTGTCGCGAGAGACCGAAAGCAACTTAGTGAACACAAAGTGTGA
>JAFSFU010000164.1 GCA_017435025.1 Lachnospiraceae bacterium
ATACAGCCCAGTGCAATATCAGCCGTTCCGTCCGTCACAGCCTGAAGCGCTGCACCGCGATCCACAACCTGGAATTCTGTTGCTGCTCCAAGTGCGGAGGCAATCGTTTCTACAAGTTCTGGCTCCAGTCCAACCGGCGTTGTTCCATCCAGACTTGTAAATGTGTTACCGGAATTTACAATCGCGACTTTAAAAACGCCGGCTTCCTGAATTGCTTTTACAGCATCTACTGTTTTTCCGGAACACCCGCTGACAGAAAGAGCGAGTGCTGCCGCCAATACTGCGGCTCCGAGTTTTTTGATTTTATTCATCTTCCTCATCTCCTTCCATTAAACGGTGAATAACGCTTCCATATCTTTGCTTGCCACGATCTGGATACCGGTACGGCTCTGCGGAGATGTGATAACAAAGGCATGGCCTCGTCCGTTATTGACAATTTCTTCCTGCTCGCTTTCGTTGATCGCTCCTGCTTTCTCATATAACTTACACAGATCGTGCATATCGTTCGGTGAAAGCGGGAAGATAAACGAGTATTGGCAAGCGTTAATGATTGCCGACGATTTTCTAACCAGCTCTTCCGATCCTACAAAGTCTGCAATGTTCTGTGTGATGATGATCTGCATACCGTTGTATTTACGGATACGTTTTGCGAGCTGGTACATAAAGTCAAGTGCAACCGGGAATTTAGCATCAATAAATACATGTGCCTCATCGATTACTACGATAATTTTTCTTGATGCACCGTACTTAATATTGTAATCACGGTTCTTAATAACCTCGTTGTCCAGATATTTCAATACAAGAAGCATCTGGGCGTTGGCAATCGTGTTGTTTTTGTTTGCAAGAAGAGACTGGAAGTTAAATACGATAAAGTTCTCTTCTGTTGAAATGGAGGATGGACCATTCCAGAGAAGGGCGTTTCTTCCTCCGGTTGCAAACTTGGATATATAGTTTAGAAGAACTCGGAGGTTCTCTTTACCATAATCACTGGATGCAAGCTGATAGTCATTGAGGATCTTGTCGTAAAGATCATCGAAGATCGGATAATCCTCCGGTGTCAGCTCACTTAAATCGGTCTCAGCATCGATGCCTTTCGCCTCATACATACGCATGGTAATGTTGTTGAGATACTCAAGCGCATCGGCGTCGATACCCGGTAAAATCTGACGGTAGAATTCCTCCAGGAACTGAAGGTGTGTGCTGAAGCTGGTCTTTACTGCCTCATCCTCATCCTCTTCATCATCAGAAAGACTTGTGATGATCTGGAACGGATTGAGACGGCCCTGCGTCGCACTTCCCACGTCTATGATTTTACCATTCATATTTTTTGCAAGTCCGAAATACTCATTCTCCGGGTCCAGGATGAAGACTTTGCTGTCATCCGCTGCCAGGTGAGAAAGAATCGTCTTGGTCGCGTAAGACTTACCACTACCGGACTTACCGATGATAACCATGTTGCTGTTTACTCGTTCGCTGTTTCTTGTAAAGAAGTCCACGAACACCGGTTTTCCTCGGTTCACACCGAT
>JAFSFU010000165.1 GCA_017435025.1 Lachnospiraceae bacterium
CTCGGAGCAGCGGCCATAACAGCACCGATCTCCATTCTCTTAGCAACGTATCCCGGATGATATAATTCTTTTACATAACCGGTTGCAAGACCGATCTGGTTACCGTAGGAGCTGTAACCGTGAGCAGCTTCTGTCACGATCTTTCTCTGCGGAAGTTTACCTTTCATTGTCTCGCTTAATGATTTTGTCGGATCTGCGGCACCTGTCACACGCATTGCCTGGTATACATAAGTACGGCCGGAAAGCGGATCACGGATTGCACCGCCGAGACATGTTGCAGCACCACCGAACGGCTCGATCTCAGTCGGGTGGTTGTGTGTCTCGTTCTTAAAGTTTACAAGCCACTCCTCTGTCTTTCCGTCAATCTCAACCGGAACAACGATGGAGCATGCATTGATCTCTTCGGATTCCTCAAGGTCTTCTACTTTACCTTCCTTGCGAAGCTTCTTCGCACCGAGGCATGCAAGATCCATAAGGCAAACGAACTTGTCATCTCTGCCTTTGTACATCTCCTGATGATCAGCAAGATATTTCTTAAATGTATCTTCGATCGGCTTTCTGTATTCACCGTCTGTGAAGGAAATATTCTTAAGCTCTGTGGAGAATGTGGTATGACGGCAGTGGTCAGACCAATATGTATCAAGAACACGGATCTCTGTCACGGACGGATCACGGTTCTCTTCGTTCTTATAGTAATTGTGAATATGCTGGAAATCCTTGAATGTCATAGCAAGGTTTAAGGACTTGTAGAGTACGTTTAACTCTTCCTCATTCATTGCTCTGAATCCCTCGAAAATAGCCACATCAGCCGGTCTCTCAAACACAGTCACCAGTGTTTCCGGGATTTCTTCCATTGCTTCACGAGAGTCAACCGGGTTGATACAGAACGCTTTGATCGCTGCGATCTGCTCAGTTGTTAATTCACCGGAAATAACATAAGTTGTAGCGGATTTGATTACCGGTTCTTCATCCTCTTTTAAGAGTTTTACACACTGCTCAGCAGAGTCTGCTCTCTGGTCGAACTGACCCGGAAGGTACTCTACGGAGAAAACGGTGTCTTCTGCATTGTGCGGGAATGCAGTCTCATAAACATCATCTACCGGCGGCTCACAGAAGATTGTAGCCACTGCCTGCTTATAGATATCCTCAGAAATATTCTCGATATCGTAGCGAATCAGTACACGAACACCGGTAACTCCGGAAATATTAAGGTAGCTCTCGATTTCTGCACGAAGCTCCTTCGCCTGAACAGCAAATTCCGGTTTCTTTTCCACAAATACGCGCTTAACGCTCATGGTCATCCTCCTTATGATTTTGACATTCGTACTTTTATTACATGTATCATCCTATCACACAGATGTGTAATTAGTAAAATTAATATATTTAATTTTATTTATTAGCATTGCTTCTATATGTTTCTAACTCTGCAGGCTGCGGTTGGCTTCGCTGAGACTAAGGGCGTCCATTGTCACCTTCATGATCTCGCGAACCTCATCTTCCGTCATTTTCATAAATTCTGCAAGTTCTTCCAACTTTGGTTCTCTTCCAAAACGCTCTGCCAAACTCTTGGATACTTCCTGAAGGACATTGACTTTCGCCAACATCTCCTCCTCAATATCCATTTCCGTCTTCTGTTCCGCGATCACTTCTTCTAACCGCACACAGATGCGACTCTCCAAAAGTTTATCAAAACTGCCTTCAAATCCCTCATCCGCCAGCATCATCAGTTCCATACTGGCCTCCTGGATCAAGTCCGCCATCGGAACACCGCGGTTGATATAATTCTGAACATACATCAGGGCTTTTCTGAGATTTCCTTCGATCAGCCGCTCTCTGGCATTTCCGTCACCGGCTTTGATCTTACTCAAAAGAGCGATATTTTCCTCATCCGTGCAAGGGGTGATTGCTGCAAGTTCTTCCATATAGACGCGGTAGATATCTTCCGTCTGCATCTCTGTCTCGTCGGATTCCTCCACGTAAGCCTCATCTGTCATCTCTGCAGTTTCTTCCGTATCCCAAACCGGCTCCATATCTGACTCAGACTTCCCCGCATAGCGAATCTTTCGCATCCCCATCACTTCCTTTCTAAACATACTCATAGATATACTTATCATACCATAAAATCTGCCCCTTTTCAAACCATTCTTCCTGTGATAAAATTAGAAAGATTTATTAGGAGGTCTAATGATGGATATTAATTACGAATTATATAAAGTGTTTTATTATGTTGCAGAGACTCTCAGCTTTTCTGAGGCATCCAAACAGCTATTTATCTCTCAGTCTGCCGTAAGTCAATCAATCAAAGTCCTTGAAAAGAAACTTGGTCAGAGCCTGTTTCTTCGAAGCACAAAAAAGGTGCAGCTCACTCCGGAGGGAGAAATTCTGTTTAAACACATTGAGCCGGCTATGCATCTGATCCGAAAAGGCGAAAACCAGCTTTTAGAAGCCAATTCCCTGAATGGCGGTCAGCTCCGCATCGCAGCCAGTGACACCATCTGTCGTTACTTTCTGGTTCCGTACCTGAATAAGTTCCATAGTCTCTACCCGAATGTCCATATCAAAGTGACCAATTCCACTTCGATTGAATGTGCACACCATCTGGAGAAAGGTGAAGTGGATTTCATCATAACAAATTCACCCAACTCCGGGCTTACCAGCGCCATGAATGTGCGCCCGATCAAAGAATTTCATGATGTATTTGTCGCTAACGCCGAGCACTTTCCTCTTTTCGGACAAAAGCTGTCATTAAGACAACTGCAGGAGTATCCGATCATGATGCTGGACCGCAAAAGTACCACCAGTGAATTTCTCCATTCTCAGTTCCAAAAATCCCATTTGGATCTGGTTCCTGAAATCGAACTGGTCAGCAATGATCTCCTAATCGATCTGGCCCGCATCGGTCTCGGTATCGCCTTTGTCCCGGACTTCTGTATTCCAACCAATGAAAAAGAACTGTTCCTCCTTGATTTGGAAGAACAGTTCCCATCCAGAAATCTGGTTGTCGCTTACAATGAAACAATGCCGATATCCCAATCCGCAAAGCACTTTATGGAGATGCTGTAGCCCAAAAGTCTGCGATACAATGTGAGACATTGTTCCGATTGACCATCTGAAAATGCTCCCATTCTCTTGGAAACAATTCCAGGTAATCACGCCGCAAAAAGCGGTCATCCAGCAATAAGAGCAAACCTTTATCTTCAGGCGTCCGGATCTCACGTCCGGCCGCCTGTAATACTTTATTCATTCCAGGAAACTGATAAGCGAAATCAAATCCCCTCTCCTCTGTATCATCAAAATATCCCTTTAAAATTTCCTGTTCCACACAGACCATCGGAAGTCCCGTACCGACAACGATCACACCGATCAGACGCTCTTCTTTCAAGTCAATTCCCTCTGAGAATACACCGCCCATGACACAAAAGGCAACCAGCGAATGATCCCGTTCCCTATCAAATTCTTCCAAAAACTCATTTCGTTCTGCTTCACTCATCGAAGTCCCTTGCACCAGCAGATCTGCCTCCAGCGGCTCATCATCCAGAATCGCCTCTATCTCAGCCATATATTGATAGGACGGAAAGAATACCATGTAATTCCCCGCACGACTCTCCGCAACCGCACGAATATAATCCACAACCTTCCGATATTCATTTTCGTTTCTTCTTGTATATTTACTGCTCACGTCTGTTGCGATCATAAGGAGACGGTTTTCCTCTTTAAACGGCGAGTTTGCATAGACCGCATAATCGTCTTCATTCCCTGAAAGCAGTGATTTGTAATATTTGATCGGTAACAGTGTCGCCGAAAACAAGATTGTACCATTCCCCTGCGACATACACTGGGACAAAATTCTCGAAGGATTCACACAGAGCAGACGCACCTGAAACAAACTAGCGCTCACATTTTCCGCATAAATGCGGTAATGATCATCCAACTGTTCATATGCGTTTAAAAAATCGCGCAGACAGAAATAAAAGTCCAGCACCGTATCTCTGCCTTCAAAATCAGGAAAGTCTTCCATGAAGTTTTCCATCTCTGCAAAAACACTCATGACGGACGCAGCCAATGCAGTAATATCCGTCAGCACCTGCCAAGCCTCGCACTCCCGCTTCATAGATAACATCAGCTTATTGCATTTATCCAGCTGTTTTTCTAATTTTGCTGACTTTCCTTTAATGATTCGTTTAACTTCCAGCACATCTTCTTTTCGAATCACCGCACTGTACATCTCTCTTGCACGTGCAACCAGATTGTGCGCCTCATCGATCAAAAACAGGTATTCACCTTTGTTCCCGTCAGCAAAGTATCGTTTTAACCGCACATTCGGATCAAACACATAATTGTAATCGCAGATGATTCCATCGGTCCAGTTGGAGATATCCAGGCAATACTCGAATGGACATACCCGGTATTTCTCCGCATAATCCAAAATCTTCTCTCTGGTCATCTCCTGTTCCAGATGAATGATATCGAAGACCGCCTCGTTGACCCGGTCAAAATGTCCCTTCGCATACGGACATGCCTCCGGATTGCATTCCGTCTTCTCCATTGGACACAGTTTCTCTTTTGCGGTGATCGTCACAGAACTGAAATTTAGTCCTTTTTCTCTCAGAATACGCAAGGATTCTTCTGCAACCGTCCGAGTGATCGTTTTAGCAGTCAGATAGAACAATTTCTCTCCTTTTCCTTCTCCGATTGCTTTCACTGCCGGGAAAACCGTTGAAAGTGTCTTTCCGATACCGGTCGGTGCCTGAATAAACAAACGTTGTCCTCTGGCAATGGTCTTATAAACAGATACTACCAGATCACGTTGTCCCTCACGGTATGCAAATGGAAATTCCAATGCCTGAATCGATGCATTTCGAACCAATTCGTGATGATAGGAATATCTGGCCCATTTCAAATACTCGTGAACCACAGACTTAAACCACTGCTCCAGTTCCTCCTTTGATCGATCCACATGGAACCGTTTTACTTCTTCCGTTTCCAGATTTGCGTATGTAATCTGAAGTCTGACACCATCCAGATTATAATCGCAGCAATAAAAATAACCGTAACACATGGCCTGTGCAAGATGAATCGTGATCGGTTCTTCCAACCGATTGATATCCATATACATGCCCTTGATTTCATCAATGGTTACTATTCCATTCTCTTCGATAATGCCGTCAGCACGACCTTCCACCAGAAGCTGAATCTCCTGCTCCTCATCCTCAACCAAATGTTTTAACGGAACCTCAGCACGATAATTGGCTCCCATCCGTTTTTGGATCTTCCTATGGATACGCCCGCCAGCCAACATAGCATCTTTCTGTGCCGCAGCAGAATGGCGGTTGTCTATATCTCCGGAGCGCAGGACAAACTCCACCAGATTTCGAACAGAAATCCTCACCAGCCGTCTGCCGTTGTCGTATTCTTTATTCATCGTTTGTTCTGCACCTCCTCTCCTCATCCTTTCACATTATAAGTCTATTTTTTATATAGCGCAAGATATCTGGAGCTTTACCGGCTCTGCCGGTACACAGATACACCGTTTATAGCAAACAAAAAGGACATCCTGCATCCTCTCAGATGTAACGATGTCCTTTTTAATCAATAATTTCAATTACATTATATCCGGAAACCCGATTATGCAACTGCAACTTTTCTATCAGCACTCATGGTATCCATAAAGTCTTCAAACATGCGCTCTTCGCCATCATATTCAACAGTGAATGCCTTTGCAAGATCCAGGCTTAACACACCTAAAATAGACTTTGCATCAATGATAAAATGATTGAAACGTACATTGACGTCAAAATCACATTCGTTTGCCAATGCTACAAATTTTTTTGCATCCTGAATAGTGTCAAGTTTGATTTTTTTCTGCTTTGTCATGTTTTCTCTCCTTATTCCTTATGGAACCACACTCGTTTGTTTTTCTCTTTTATTCCTCGTTTTTTATAGCATGAAAACGGTTTCACGTCAACAGACACATTTCACCATCTTTTGCGGTTTCCATTCCGGTTTTTGTCACTTTTCACTATTGTAGAAATTTTATTAAAAATTTCAAAAAAACAATTGACAAAAAAACAGCCTCATGATATTATACAGAGGTCCGCAAGACACAGGGGATTAGTTCAATGGTAGAGCACCGGTCTCCAAAACCGTCGATGGGGGTTCGAGCCCCTCATCCCCTGCTAGGCAAGGTCATTTGACCTTGCCTTTTTTGTGTTTATTGGTAGTGCCGGTCGAAGTTTGATACTATTAAAAAAGTACCAGAATGAACTATTTCGAGTCATTCTGGTACTTTTTACGTAAAATCCTAAAGACTTGTTCTGCCTTCAGACCTATTAACATTCTCTATATCAACTGAATCGCTTCTCTCACATTCTCAACCCCGATCAGTCGAATCCGGCTTTCGCCTTTCATTTTTTCCAGATTCGCTTTCGGAAGTACACAGGTGGTAAATCCCATCTTGACCGCTTCGGCCACACGCTGTGCTGCCTGGGATACGCCGCGCACCTCACCGGAGAGTCCCACTTCACCGAAGATCAGTATTCCAGGGTCCACCTCACGGTTTTTATAACTGGATACCAATGCCATAACTACTGCCAGATCCAACGCAGGTTCATTCATCTTCATTCCTCCGGCGATATTGACATATGCATCGTATCGACTCATCGCATAGCCACATCTTTTCTCAAGAATTGCAAGAAGAATATTGATACGGTTATAATCCACACCATTGGCCGTTCGTCTGGCCATACCGAAATTTGTCTCAGTTACCAATGCCTGAACTTCCAGCAATATCGGCCTTGTTCCTTCAATGGAGCATGCAACCACTGCACCGGATGCATTTTTCGGTCTTCCGGAGATCATCATTTCAGACGGATTTTTCACTTCCACGAGACCTTTCTCCTGCATTTCAAACACACCAATTTCGTTGGTAGAGCCAAAACGATTCTTTACAGCACGAAGAATTCGGTAACTATCGTTGCGGTCACCTTCAAAATAGAGTACCGTATCCACCATATGCTCCAGCACACGCGGTCCGGCTACTACGCCTTCCTTTGTTACATGGCCAACGATAAATATGGTAATACCAAGTCCTTTTGCAATCTGCATCAACAGATTGGTAGATTCGCGCACCTGACTGACACTGCCGGGAGCAGAGGTAATATCCTCCCGAAACATCGTTTGAATCGAGTCAATGATCACAATATCCGGCTTCATATCCCCGATCGCACCTGAAATCGAATCCAGATTGGTCTCACAGAGAAAATACAACTCACCCTCGATCGTTCCGATTCGATTGGCACGCATTTTGATCTGCTTTAACGACTCCTCACCGGAAATATAAAGTACCTTTTTATTACTGTGAGCCAAATTCCGGCATACCTGCAACAGAAGTGTTGATTTTCCGATTCCCGGATCTCCGCCGACAAGGACCAGGCTGCCCTTTACGATACCACTGCCCAACACCCGGTCCAATTCTTCAAAACCGGTCGTGGTTCGATCCTGATCTTCCACAGAAATCTCCGAGATACGGACAGGGGCAGCGCCCCGACCCGGAATCCGAACTGTTCCGGACACCTGTGACTTCTTTGCCGAAGCCGCAGGCTCTTCCACGAAAGAGTTCCATTCCTTACACACCGGACACTGCCCCATCCACTTGCCGGATTCATAGCCGCATTCTTTACAGAAAAACACTGTACTTGTTTTCGATTTTGCCACTATTAAATCCTTTCCAGAAATTACTTCTAAATTATTTACGAATTACTTTTACTTCTACGTTCTTCTCACCGGAAAGTTCCACAGAAAGGCTTAATTTTCCGCTCATATTGGTCTTCATCTCGCCTACCGGATTTCCATCAGTAAACACTTCGTACTCCATATCATCTTCCAGCTGGATTGTGATCTGGGCATCCTGGCTGCCGGATACGGTGAAAGTAAGTTCTGTATTCTTTACACAGAAATTGCTTACAGCTGTTCCCGGAACGGATTCGTAAACAAACATGCCGTTTCTTTCAAGCTTTGTAATTTCGTTGAATGTTTTTACTTTATAAAGATCACCATCGTGTTCGAAGTCTTCGACTTTGGATTTTTCAGCCAGCATATAGTTACCGAAACTGATGGTTCCGTTCTCTTCTGTACGAATTAATTCATTGATTACTGACATAATACTTCGTCTCCTTTTGTATGCAAAATAGCTTTTGTACTGCTCACAGACTCTCATCTGCGTCCGCTAATTATACCACAACCTTACTGTTTTTTCTAGATGTTTGTGGGTGTCTTGCAGAAAATTTCAGCTGTCCATCCTTCAGTAAGATTTTCACGGAATCGCCTTCTCTCACACGTCCTTCCAGCACCGCTTCTGCCAGCTTATCTTCCACCATTTGCTGAATGGTGCGCTTCAGCGGTCTTGCACCGTACTTCTCATCATATCCCTTTTCAACCAGGAATTCTTTCACATCATCACCGGCTGTCAGGCGAATCTGCATCTGCTGCTTCGTACGTTTTGCCACCGTTCCAAGAAGAATAGAAACAATTTCCTTCATATGACCTTTGTTCAATGGATGGAACACGATCATCTCGTCTATACGGTTTAAGAACTCCGGTTTGAACAGACGTTTCACTTCATCCATAACTCCGGTTTTCATACGTTTATATTTTGCTTCCTCATCGTTCTGCGATGTAAAGCCAAGCTGTTTCGGAGCAATGATATTCTCAGCACCGGCATTGGAAGTCATAATGACAACGGTGTTTTTAAAGTCGATCTTATGTCCCTGAGAATCCGTAATATGGCCGTCATCCAGCATCTGCAGAAGAATATTAAATACATCCGGATGCGCCTTCTCGACCTCATCAAAAAGAACAACCGAATATGGATTGCGGCGCACCTTTTCGCTGAGCTGTCCGCCGCCCTCGAATCCAACATATCCAGGCGGGGAACCGATCATTTTTGATACACTGTGCTTCTCCATATACTCGGACATATCCACACGGATCAGTGCATTTTCCGTTCCGAACATTGCCTCCGCAAGAGCCTTGCAGAGCTCTGTCTTACCGACACCGGTCGGTCCCAGGAACAGGAAAGAGCCGATCGGACGTTTTGGATCCTTGAGTCCGACACGTCCACGTCGAATTGCTTTGGAGACAGCCGTAACAGCTTCCTCCTGACCCACTACACGTTCATGGAGGATCGTCTCCAATCTCAAAAGACGCTCCGTCTCTTCTTCTTTCAGTTTATTTACCGGAATTTTTGTCCAGCCGGATACCACATCCGCAATCTCATCTTCATCCACAAATAAGGTCCGGGAATTCTTTTCGTCTTCCCACGCCTCCTTCACTTTGCGAATCTTCTCACGTTTCTTCTCTTGTTTCTTCTTGATCTCACCGGCCATCTCATAGGCCTCAGCCTTGATTGCTTCTTCCTTCTCCTTTTCAAGCGCTTTTATTTCTTCTTCCATCTCACGGACACCCTTCGGTTCCACAAATACAGTTAAACGGACTTTCGAGGACGCTTCATCGATCAGATCGATCGCCTTATCTGGAAGGAAGCGGTCATTGATATAACGGGAAGAGAGCTGCACTGCCGCCTTTACCGCCGCATCCGTGATCGTCACTTTGTGATGCTCTTCATACTTCGGACGCAGCCCTTTCAAAATCTCGAACGCTTACTCCACAGTCGGCTCATCTACAGTCACCGGTTGGAATCTTCACTCAAGAGCCGGATCCTTCTCGATAAGTTTCCGGTAGTC
>JAFSFU010000166.1 GCA_017435025.1 Lachnospiraceae bacterium
CGCCCATCACCATTACGCCCAGCTTGGAGGAGTAATCGCTGGAAGGAATCTCGATGAACTCCAGATCCACGCCCAACGCTTCCTCAATCTGAAGGGTCATCTTGTTGGTGTTAAAATCTGCTACCTTTGCATTGGTCTTAACTGCGATGGTCAGCTTTACGCCCTCAGTGATAGCGCGGGCATCAAATGCCGGCTCGGTGGGTGCCTCGGTAGCTGCGTCAGTTGCCTTTTCTGTCTCGGCAGAAGCAGGTGCTTCGGTAGTTTTAGCACCGTCAGTAGGCTGATCAGATGTAGTTTGACAGCCTGCAAGTGAGCTTGCCAGCATGATCAATATAAGCATGCAGGCAAGCAGTTTCTTGGTTGTTTTCATAACAACTTACCTCCTTTGGTTTTGATGCGTCCATTCTATCACCTCTCACGCCGGTATGCATTAAGACAGTTCTGGAAATAATTATGCAAAATCCGTATTCTATGATGTAGGTGTCAAAAGTCAGTTTTTCCAATGACTTTTGACACACATACAGTTACTTTTGTTCTTTGACAACTGAATAAAACTATGTTTTCAAATAAAACGCCATGACAGAAGAGCGATTATCGCTTTATGCGAACTCAAAGCTTCTGCATTTTAACTTACCTTGAGTAAATCGCATTAATTTACTGAAATTTAGGGCAGCAACTTTAAAGCCAAAGAACTGCTTTGTCTTCAGTTTTCCTCTTACCGGCATTTTATCCACCGTGTATTTATTTCTGAGAATGGATGGTACTGTTTCCACTCCGTTGCGGATTCGTCCTATGAATGTTCGGATTTCATCATCCATGAGTTCTGTAGACTCCAGAATCCGTCTTCTTGATCTTAACGGAATAAGTAGGCTGGCAGTCCTTTCTTTTATAATCGGATTGCACTTGCTTTGGTAAGGGCAACCTTCACACTGATGTTTATAGAAAGATACTCTTATGGAATCCGTTTGCTTTATATAAGAACCACTTTTGGGAACGTTGCCTGCTGGACAGCTTGCTATCATGTATCCAGTTTCATCAAGTTCAAACAGTCCCAGTATCTCTTTGGGTTTGCGACCAAGAAGTCCCGTAGTTAAAAGGGTAATGTTTTTATCAGCTGCCATTCTGGAAGTTTCTTCGCCGGCATATGCACCATCTGTAATGATAGCAGAAGGAGCTTCGGAAATTTCAGAACTTTCCAGATATTCTTTGATAAACGAAGTATCGCTTCTTGTGTTTACATCATATTGGTAATCGACAATTACGGAACCTTTTTCATCTACGGCTTCAACAAGGTTTGCAGAATAGCCCTTGTGAGACTTTCCTGCCTTGCTTCTGTATGTTGCTTCCGGATCGGATGGATTTTGCAGGATATCAGGAGTCATTCCATCTTCCTTGGTTTTCGGAACCCGATTGCCTTTATCATCATTTTTGGTTTGCTCATCAATGGCTCTCTGCAAAAGCTGATAATCATCTGTCTGACCATACTCATCCTTACATTTAGGAAGAAGGGCAACAGCATCGTTGATGACTTTCTGGATTTTTTCATTCTGCGGTGTGGACTGGTCATGGTAAATCACACGGTTTCTATTATTGGTGTCTTCATAATCGTGCAGTCCTTCAAGCAGCTCCGTCTGTCCATCACGTGCGATTTCACGTACGAGGTTTGCCAAGCAGGTATATAAAAGTTCTAAACGTCCCATCTGACGGATGTTGGACTCAATCATCATACTGTCCATACGTTTGATTGCAGGAGCAATATCCATATATTTGCGAATGTTTTCTGCAAGAGAAACGATGCAGTCGTGAATAAGATCCTTTCCGGTAACCAGTTCATATGCGGCATTTCTCTCGCGGAATCTGCTGAATGTACGGTCACTCAAAGGCTGGTTCTCATAACTGGTAGTATGCAAAGCATACTGGTATCTGAAATCAAACTCGCATTCCTCAAGGATTTCATCATCTGTAAGACCATTCAGTTCTTTAAGGATAAGTGCCCCCACAATAACATTCACCGGAGCATTTGGACGTGAATTTCTCTTATCGCTATAAAGAGGTGCAAACATCATCTCGTCGATATTCGAAAAAATATGATCTGAAAACGGTTTTGCCCATGATTTATCCAGTATTTTTTGTTTGCGTTCCGATAAAAATCCGAGTGAATCAAAGAGAGAAATCTGCTGGTAATTATTTAAAACAAAAGACATTGCCTGTACCTCGTAAAATATATTTTATGCTTATATTTTACCAGAAATAAGCATTAAAACATAGCTTTATTCAGTTGCCAAGGAACTAAAATTAGATGTAGTGTACTTTTGACACCCACATCATTCTATTCTTTTTTCTTCTGTTTTCCATTATGCCGGGCCTTTTTTTGAATGTGCAAAATCCGTTTTCGCAGTTTCTTTTGCGGTAACCGTGTTGACGAAAAAAACAGATAAATGTTATGATAGAATAGATATGGCACGGTGAAATCCGTAGATTACAGACCATTGATCACAGACCGTATCTCACAGAAAGGCGGACATCCCATACATGAACAGAATGCATCTAAATAGGAAGAAACCCATGCAGACCCGCACGATCTTCAGGTGGTTTTTAAATATTTTTATTGTCACATCACTGGTATTTTGCCTCGCGCTGATTCCTCTGCTCTCCCACCTGCAGACTACGTTCTCCAACGTCCAGGAAGAAAAATACAACCAACAGTTAGATTCCGGCGTAGCCCAGATTTCCTCCTGCGTGAACGGTGTACTCAACCTCTCGAAGAACATATTTTCGGATTCCCGTTTTAATGTACTGCGCTATAAAAATATTGACTATGCAAATATCCCCGTAACGACCCGCAGCCAGCTGCGGAATACCTTTGAGAGCTTGTTGTTTCCGTTCACCTCCATTTCTCATGCAGCTTTGCAATTAGGAGAAAACGTAGTGATCACCAATACATCTGTATTTTTTGAAGATCACACCAGTTACTATCCTGACTTTTTTTCGGTAAATAACTTGACCTATATTGAGTGGATAGAGCTTTTATCTGATAATGACACCAATTTTCTGCCCGTTTGCCGAGTGAAAACATACGATTCCGAATATGATGCCCTCATTTTTTCCACGCAATGGGTTCATTCTTCCTATATATATGCCTGCATGAAAATCGACCATGTAAAAGAGCTCGTGCTTGCCGAAAGCAATCGGGAAAACTGTTATCTGACCATCACCCGAATCGACGGTACGCCTCTTTACAGTGATCTGCCGAACTCCATCGCGGAATATCAAACCTACAGTGA
>JAFSFU010000167.1 GCA_017435025.1 Lachnospiraceae bacterium
GAGATCTGCTCGACTCTCTCCGAGCTCCTGTATCGCTGTATGCAGGCCGCGGTCCTTCTGCTGGTCGTCGGAACGATCCTCGGAGGGCTCTGGGCCGACGTCTCATGGGGACGTTTCTGGAGCTGGGACCGAAAGGAAGTCTGGGCGCTCATTTCTCTGTTCGTCTACCTGCTGATCCTGCATGCAAGATACGTCCGTCTTCTCGGGGAGTTCACGCTCGCCATCGGCGCGGTACTCGGTGCATTTGCCATCATTATGGCATGGTACGGGGTCAATTACGTCATGGGAAGCGCGCTTCACGGATACGGTGCGGGAACGGGGTCCATCTTCTACGCTGTTCTCATTGCCAGTGTGAATTTCGGACTGATTTTTACCGCGGCAATTCGCTATCTATGGATGACGCAGCAAAACGATCGATGAAACATTAACTTTTGAAACGAACAGACCGAATAAAATAAGCGTTCGGTCTGTTCCGCTTTTATCCGCTATTTCTGATATTTCTGATATATGGGCTATTTATACTGCAACAGCTGCATCTGTTTGACCGATAAATCATGTTGTAGATCCGACTTATTTATTTTTAAGATTTTTTTAAATTTACCCGAATTAGTAAATATCAAAGACGGAAAGTCATTTGAGACCCACCGCTTCGGTGGGAAAAACAGTGAATTAAATGATATTTCATTCTCAATATTTTACCTCGGCAAAACGGTCGGAATGTGTTTCGGCACTCCGTCCGTTTTGTTTTTAAATTTCATCTTCTACAGCCTTCCTCTCCGTTTCTTTCCTTTAAAATGATCCCGAAATGACATTTTTACCGATGTATTAAAATACGGGGGATGGGGAGATTCTGATAACATGGGTGAATTTTCTCAAAATTTCTTAAAATTTGCACGATTTTATTCCACAGTACCGGTGTATTCCGTTTTGCCGTTTTGATTGGCGAAACGAAAACAAGTCAGAAAACCGGGATCATCAAGTATTTCATTAAATGAGGTAAAAACATGACGACCAACACAACAAAACTTCGCCGTGCATTGGAAACGTTCGCCAAAACCGGCAAGATCACCCTTACAGCCTCCGCGCTGATGGCCCTCGCGCTTTCTGCTCCAGTAAATGCGCAGGTTACGGTTGGTGAAAAAAGCTACACGAATCTTGGTGCCGCACAGTCCGTACTCAATGGCAACACAGCGGTCTTGACCGGAACTTCAACGGAAACAGCCCCCGTCACGTTTACCGCCGACACTGTTTTGAACATCACGGCAGGTACACCACAGACCGTGACCGGTTCCACTCAGCTTTTTTCCACGACTGGAAGTACGATCTCTCTTTCCGGAAGCGGCGTGACTTACACGATGAACGGAGGAGACAAGGATGGATCGGTTATTTTGATGGGAAATAATGACTATGATCGCTCTTGGGAAGATGTCGACGGCACCGCGTATAAAGAGTACTATTATCATGGCGGCAACATCAATATTGACGGCTCGATGACGTTTTCTGGTAACCAAACGACGAAAAAAGGCGGTGTTGCAAGCGCATTTGTTAAGGTTATTAAGTCAGAAAAGAAGCCGCAGGGAGGTTCGACTACCGTCTCCACAACTTATAGTGATGGTAATATCAGTATCACGGGAAACCATATTTTCGAAAATAACAGTGCGGATCTCGGCGGCTGTTTTTATGCTGGTTCAACAAATGCACCCACGGGATATGGTCTGATCGCCATTTCCGGCTCGAATAAATTCACGGGAAATACTTCCAGAATTGCAGGTGTAGGCTTCTCATACGGAAATATTCTGGTTGACGGAACAAATACGTTCTCTGGAAACAGCGCGGCTTCAAACAGTGGTGTACTTTATACGTCTGTAGACCTTACGATCACCGGCCAGAACGTTTTTGAAAACAACTCGGCAGGCAGCTCTTACGGCGGTGCCGTGGGCGGAAAAAACGTTACGATCGACGGCGCAAATAAATTCACAGGCAACCGATCCGGCACTTACGGCTCTGCTGTGTCAGCCACGAATGCTGTCATTACTGGAACGGGTACAGGAAACCTTTTTGCGAACAATACGGCAAACACATCGGGAACCACTTATGGCGGTGCCGTATATGCAAGCTCAAGCGTAAATGCTTCCGGAACGAATACTTTCACTGGAAATACCGCATGCCAAGGCGGCGCGATCTATGGAGCAGGTGAAGTTGTGATTTCCGGAAACGGCACTTTCACGAACAATACAGCAACAAGCGAAGGCGGTGCGATCTACCATCAGTATGGAACTCTGCGTTTCACCGGTAACGGCACCGATCTTGTCTTCTCCGGCAACACTGCGAATGGTGCCGCAAATGACGTTCATATTCAAAACTCTGCCAACTTCATCATCGAAGGAAATGGAACCTATTCGTTCGGCGGCGGGATCACAACTGGAAACTCCGCTTCAATGACTATTAAAGATGGAGCGAACGTCACGATCGAAAAAACCGCAAGGATGGAGTTGGGGAATATGACTAAACTCACTCTTACGGATGCGGTGCTGAATGTTGAAGGTAATATGCATCTGGTCGAGAATACTGGCAGTGTCATCACCAATACCGGCGGTACGATCAACGTGAATGGCGGAAATGTTTCGACTTCGTCCAAGTCTCTCGTCCTCAACGGCGGTGCGC
>JAFSFU010000168.1 GCA_017435025.1 Lachnospiraceae bacterium
GCACTTGTGAAAATGCCGCGTCTGCTCTTGATGGACGAGCCGCTTTCTAACCTGGATGCGCGTCTGAGACTGCAGACCAGAGAGGAAATCCGCAGAATTCAGCGGGAGACCAAGATCACAACGATTTTCGTAACCCACGACCAGGAAGAGGCAATGAGCATTTCTGACATGATCGTGGTTATGAAAGACGGTGTCCTGCAGCAGATCGGAAAACCGCAGGATGTCTATGATGATCCGGCGAACCAGTTTGTGGCAGAGTTTCTTGGAACACCGCCGATCAATGTCTTCCATGGAAAGATAGCAGATGGAAAGCTGTATGCGGGCGAAGACATGATCCTGGAAATCGAAGGTGCCGGCGATCAGGAAGTGGAGATCGGCATTCGTCCGGAGGGATTTGTTTTAGATGAACATGGTCCTCTGCAGTGCAGACTGAACCGTGTGGAAGTGATGGGACGCGACATCAGCGTGGTTTCCAGCCATGATGCCTGTGAAAATCCGGCGATCCGCTCCATCATCAGTGCGGAAAACAAAGTAGACACCGACTCGGATGTTGTCAGATTTGATGTGAAACCTGCCAAAGTCCTTGTATTTAACAAAGAGACAGAGCAGAGAGTTTATTTTCAGGTAAAGTAGTTTGCACATGTGCACAGGAGGAAGCTAATGGATCATAACAATCGAAAAGCCTGGCTGTATTTACTTCCGGCGCTGTTATTCCTGGGCGTTTTTATGGTATATCCTCTGATCGACGTGTTGATCTATTCCTTTGAGGAAGGATATAACTCCGCGTCCCAGACGTATTTTGGGGTGGGCATGTACAACTATTCTTATGTGCTCCATGACCCGTATTTCTTACAGGCAGTCAAGAATACCTTTATTCTTGTTATTTTTACAGTTCCGATCTCAACGGGAATCGCGCTTTTGATCTCCCTGGGATTAAGTTCCATCAAGCCACTGAAGGAACTGTATCAGACTATTTATTTTCTGCCGTATGTCACCAATACACTGGCAGTCGGTCTGGTATTTATGATCTTATTTAAAAAGACACCATATACAGAAGGTCTTGCAAACTTGATCATTCACTGGTTTGGCGGCAATTCCATCGACTTTATCGACGGTCCATACTGGGCGAAGATGTTTGTTCTTTGCTTTTATACGGTGTGGGTGGTACTGCCGTTTAAGATTCTGGTGCTGACCAGTGCACTTGCTTCGGTAAAGCAGGACTATTACAATGCGGCAAAAGTGGATGGAACTTCCAAACTGCGGATTTTTACCAAAATCACGCTGCCGATGATCTCTCCGATGCTGTTCTATTTGATCATCACCGGTTTTATCGGAGCATTCAAGGCCTACAGTGATGCCGTTGCGATTTTTGGTACGGATCTGAATACAGCAGAGATGAACACCATCGTAGGCTATATTTACGATATGCTCTATGGTAACAGCGGCGGATATCCGTCTTACGCATCTGCCGCAGCAATTATTTTGTTCACCATTGTTTTGACGATCACATGCATCAACCTGCTGGTGAGCAAAAAACATGTACATTATTAAAAGAGGTTCTGGTTTATGGGAAAACAAACTGATTTTGAGAAAATTGAAAAATCTGCGAAGACCAGGAATGCATGGATAAAAGGTGTCACATATGGATGCCTGACTATCTGGGCGATTGTGGTGCTGTTCCCGTTTTACTGGATGCTTCTTACTTCAGTAAAAAGCTACAGCACTTACAACTCGGAGTACATTCCGCAGCTGTTCACACTGTCTCCGACACTTCAGAATTATGTGGACGCATTTACAACGGTACCGCTGGCAGACTATTTTGTAAATACATTGATCTTCACAGTTGCAACAACTGCGATCATGCTGTTTGTAACGATTCTGGCAGCGTTCGCATTCGCGAGACTGGAGTTTCGGGGAAAAGATTTGGTATTCACGCTGTTTCTGGCTTTGATGATGATCCCGAGTGAGCTGGTGATCATTACAAACTTTGTAACCATCACAAATCTGGACATGCGAAATACTTTTATGGGACTCATCTTGCCGTCCGTCACATCGGTCTTCTATATTTATTTGTTAAAAGAAAACTTTGCACAGATTCCGGACGAACTGTATTATGCAGCGAAGGTAGACGGGACGTCAGATTTAAAATACCTTTTTAAAGTCATGATCCCGATCTGCAAGCCGACGATCATCACGATCACTATTTTGAAAGTCATCGAGTGCTGGAACTCCTATGTATGGCCGCGCCTGATCACCGATGACCAGGCATATTTCCTGGTGTCTAACGGTATTCAGGAAATCCGTGAGAATGGCTTTGGCCGTGAGAATATTCCGGCGATGATGGCGGCGGTTGTGGTGATTTCCGTACCGCTGATCGTACTGTTCCTGATCTTTAGGAAAAAAATCATGGAAGGTGTGGCGAGAGGAGGAACAAAAGGATGATAAAAAGAAACAA
>JAFSFU010000169.1 GCA_017435025.1 Lachnospiraceae bacterium
AGACCATGACGATTCGCCATTTTCGGAATAATAGAGAGCTTTTTATCTCCGGCAGATGCAACCCAAATCCCTTTATTATAATACATACTTGAACCTCCGTAATTCTTTATCATTCTCTGTTCTCTATTATAAACGCTAATGAAAGAATCCACAAGTTTGACTTCACAAACCATCAAATTTGTAGTACACTAAAGTGGTGAATTTTATAAAAAAGGAGAATCTTTATGAGCATGACAGGTGTTATTGCCAATACATTGACCGTCATCATCGGAAGTCTTGTCGGTCTTACCTTTCGCAAAGGAATCCCGGAAAAAGTGACTTCTGCCGTTATGACTGGCCTGGGACTTTGTTCCATCTATATCGGAATCGACGGAGCTCTCTCCGGAGAAAATGTACTGATCGTAATTGCTGCAATGGTGGTCGGTTCCATCATCGGCACACTGTTGGATATTGATCAAGCGATCAATAATCTGGGAACCTGGGTGGAAAACCGTTATTCCAATAAGAACAAAGGGCAAGTGTCCATTACCCAAGGTTTTGTGACCGCCAGTCTTTTATTCTGCGTCGGTGCTATGACCATTAATGGTTCCTTAAACGCAGGCATCTCCGGAGATAACAGCCTTTTATACACTAAGGCTATGCTGGATCTGTTTTCTTCTTCTATGCTGGCTGCCAGCCTTGGTATTGGTGTCCTATTTGCCTCCGCTTTTGTATTGGGATTCCAGGGACTCTTAGTTCTCATGGCCGGTTTTCTTGCACCGGTTCTGACACCGGCTGCAATCGCCGAAATGACCTGCGCCGGTTCCCTTATCATTATCGCGCTGGGAACAAATCTAATCGGAGCAACCGATATCAAAGTCGCAAACTATCTTCCGGCCATCGCAATCGCTCCGTTTTTATGCTGGTTAGTTTCTCTTCCGGTATTTCAGGGCATTTTGCCTCTTTAATAATATACAAACAATTTTATATCATACAAAAAGAGAGGACATGACATTTTAACTGCCATATCCTCTCTTCTTCTCAATTGACTATAAATTACAGTTCAATCTTGTAGTTCTCATCTGCAACGCCGTTTGCTACATAGTAAGCAGCGCCTTCTTCTAACTTAATGTAGATTTCAAGAGTCTTCAGATCTTCGCCTGTTGCAAGATCAGCATATGCCTTCTTACATGCAGCTACAACTTCCTTCTCAACGATTTCCTTACCACCAAACTGAACATATACAGAGCTCTTAACTGCCGGCTTTCTTGTTGCCTTCTTCACTTCAGTTGTCTCTACAACTGCAGCTTCAGCAGCTTTCGCTGTTGTTTTCTTTGTTGCCATTTCAAATTCCTCCTAAATAGTACCTTATCGGCTTATGGAATTATAAGCCAAGTGGATGAATTTGTCAAGAAAATCACGATATTTCAACAGTTTCTACGAACTTTTAGAAACTCCATGTTCAATTTTGTTGTTTATACATATTCGAAAATACTTTGAATTGCATCCGATATGTTGATTCTATCCAACAATTGAACACTGCCAATTTTTCTATATCCACGTACTTTCATGTCAAGAAATGCCAAATTCTCACATTGTGCATAACCTTGATATGCAGGGGCAACAATCGGAATATGTAATGGACCGTCCGAAGAATGCTTGAAAATCGGACATCCAATAATAGATCCACTTGAATTGAATAAATCTTTACTAACAACCAAAACCGGATGTTTTACATGTTCAATTAAAATGATATCGCCCTGATGTAATTCACTAATCAATCCCAAACCTCACATCCTACTGCTTCTCCCCAGTCATATTCTCCATTAAAATTTAGCTTTCCTCCACACTCTTCTGCCCTCTCCTCTAAGCTTTTATGTTTAAAACTGTTTGATAATAAGATTACACCATTTGATACTGTTATGTTCAAATTATCATTTAAAGACATACCAGCCATTTCCAACACCTCCTTTGGAAGTCTGACTCCCTGGCTATTTCCCCATTTCTTAATCTGTGTCTGCATTTTTTTACTCCTTTTGTATGTATACACCAAGTATATACCGATAGGGTAAAAAAAACAATCATCTACAGTTGCTATTCATTTAGCTATATCTTTTGCGTAGTTATAATTTACGCCAAATTAGTCAAATTTTCAATCTCGAATATGTAGAAAACAGGCCTCTAAAATTGGTCGGATTCTACAAAGTAGATTTTAACGTTTTGTGCATTTTTACCATCACAGCTCCTATTTTTATCATATACTAATTATCAACGCCATCATGTTTGCCGCCATATGAATCACGATCGGCGCTTTCATCGTTTGATACTGTTCTAGGGACCACGCCAAAAACAGCCCCATCACAAAAGCATAGATTCCCTGCGGAATATTCCAGTGATATATTCCAAATGCAACGGATGAGAGCAGTGCAGAACTGACTGCGGATCCGCGTTTCCTCAACAGCCGATAAAGACATCCACGAAACAGCACTTCTTCTATTATTGGTGAAAGAACAACCAACTCTACAGCGAGAATCCCCAACGTTTTATCAGCGGTCAACTGCTGCTCCACATTCTGATAACCATCTATCCCCATCCAATAATACAGCACACGAAATGCAAGCGACAGCATTGCTCCGACTGCAGCCATAAGCAAACCTGTTCGCATATCCCATGTTTTCCTATAATCCAATTTCATTTTCACATCTCCGTTTTCTCTTAATTTTAGCATGATACCCTTCTTTTTTCCATATTTATATTAAAACAGCTTTGTGGGGGAAATCATGAAATCCTTTGATCGCTGGAAATTATACGCAGCTGTACTTCTCCTATTTAACCTTTCCTTTGCTATCGGAACCCTGACCGCTTCTATCGTGACGAAACAACGAGGAGATTCTGTAACCGTCTCTGCCGAAGGCAACTGGGGACTCAGTTTTCAAGGGAAAAACCAGCCGCCGGTCGCAAACGCAACCGCTGAACAACTGAAGCAATACAATGCATGTTACGCTGACATGTCCGGTGACAACGTTCTTTATCTTACTTTTGATGCAGGATACGAAAACGGATATACCGAATCGATTCTGGACACCCTAAAAAAACATCAAGTGCCTGCCGCATTTTTTCTTGTAGGCAACTATCTGGAGACTGCTCCGGATTTAACAAAAAGGATGGTGGAAGAAGGTCACATTGTAGCGAACCATACTTACCACCATCCGGATATGTCCAAACTATCTTCTTTTGAATCGTTTCAAAAGGAACTGACTGACCTGGAAACCCTTTACGCCGAAATCACAGGCAGATCCATGCCTAAATACTACCGTCCTCCACAGGGAAAATACAGTGAATCCAACCTGCAAATGGCCAAGGATCTGGGATATACCACTTTCTTCTGGAGTCTCGCTTATGTTGACTGGTATCAGGATAACCAGCCTACCAGAGAAGAGGCTTTTGAAAAACTGCTGGGGCGTGTCCATCCCGGAGCCATCATCCTTCTCCACAGCACATCTTCAACCAATGCAGAAATCCTGGATGAACTCCTGACAAAATGGAAAGACATGGGATATGAATTCCGGACATTGGATCAATTGACGGTCTAATCCGGTTCCACGATCCGATAACCTACTCCTACCTCTGTAAAAATGTACTGCGGTTCAGCCGGATTCTTTTCAATTTTTCTGCGAATATTCGCCATATTCACACGAAGGATCCGGTTGTCATTTTTCATATTCGGTCCCCAGATTTCTTTGATCAGGAAGTCATATGTCATCACTTTTCCTGCATATTTACCAAGGAGACTTACAATCTTGTATTCATTCTGCGTCAGTCCCACATCTTCGCCGGCTACATAAACACGATGTTTGTCATAATCAATGACAAGGTCACCTGATATAAATTTTCCTATCGGTGCACCGGTCGGAGAAACAAGAGAAGCTCTCGTGTGACGGATTGCTGTACGGATCCTTGCAAGAAGTTCGGAGGTTCCGAACGGTTTTGTAATATAATCGTCTGCTCCCAGATCCAACGCCGCCACCTTGTCTTTCTCGTGGGTTCTTGCTGACACCACAATGATCGGCATACTGGACCATTCACGCACCTTCTCCAAAATACTCATACCATCCATATCCGGAAGACCAAGATCCAGGATCACAACATCCGGGCACTGGGATGTAATCATACTGTAGGCTTCGGCTCCGGTATGGGCAAACAATACATCATAATTATTTGCTTCCATAACCGTTTTATAAAAACTATTGATTCTCTTATCATCTTCTACAACTAATACTCTGTCTCTGATTTCCATGTTTCCTCCTGTGCTCCCATCGGCAGCCAGAATGTAAATCTGGCGCCTCCTTTATCCATATTTTCTGCCTTCATATCGCCCTTATGCGCCTTTACGATGCTCATACAAACAGAAAGTCCGATTCCCATATTGCGCTTTGCATCGCTGCTTTCATCACCTTTTGAATGAAGTTCGCCGTTAAAAATTCTGGGAAGAACTGAATCTTTGATTCCAATGCCGTTATCTTCAACACAAAAGATTGCTTTATCCGCTTCTGTTTCCACATGGATGAAAATTTTAGATGTCGTCCTGCCATGCTGCACAGCATTTTCCAGCAAATTCACAAGAACCTGTTCGATCAGAATTCCATCCATCGGAACCAGTACAAGATCATCCGGCAAGTATGCCGCCACATCCATATTCGGATATCGCTTTTTAAACTTCATAATGGCACTGCTGACAATTTCTTCGGCCAGTTCTTCTTCTGTTTTAATGTTTGCAGCTCCGGATCCGCCCTCCATCCTTGTGATCGATAAAAGATTCTCGACAATGCGAATCAGCCACTGAGATTCCTCTTTCATATTCAACGCCAGTTCTCTCACATCTGCATCAGACAGCTGTTCATGATTATCCAAAAGAACCGATGCCGCTCCGGATATCGCAGTTAGAGGTGTTCGAATATCGTGGGATACTGCCCTCAGCAAATTACTCCTCATTTTTTCCGTTTCAACTTCTCTTTTGATCTTTTCCTGCTCTTTAATCTGGGTTGTCAAGGCACTGACACACCAGGCAACCGCCAGCATAACAAAAAACGTTAAGGAATATCCGGTCAAACTGAAGTCGATTTCAAAATACGGATAGGTAAATACATAGTTTACTCCGATAACTGAAACGATGGAGGCCAAAATACCATATGCATATCCTTCCGTAAACCTGGATACCAGTACCACTGCCAGTACAAATAAGAGCGGTACATGGGTATCTGCTTCTGAAATCTGCTGAAGAAATAAACATAAGGCAGCAGTAAGCCCCAGAATCAAAAAGGATATAAGGCTGTTTCTAATAATATGATGTACTTTCATTTTGAATCAACTCATTCCATTCAATTTTTCATATTTGGATTTATTATACCATATATACCCGTTAATTTAATGCTAAGAACAGATATTTCCCTCAAATCCGACAATTTCCTTGTATGCCCAATCTGAAAATGGTATAATAGAATGAATTGAATGGAACGTGAAAATACATATGAATATCGGAGAATGTCTTATGAAAAATAAAACCTTGTCTAACAGCCAGGTCATTAACGGAATTGCATTTGGCTTTTCTGCCATGTTTTTAATCTCTGCATGGATTGCTGCCCGCTATACCGGCGAATGGGGATCTGTCTTTAAAAACTGGTTTCTGATCATGATCACTCCAAGCCCACTGGTAACAGACTATTTTGCAATCGGCGGCCTTGCCAGTGCGATGTTAAATGCCGGAGCCTGTGGAATGGCCTGCTTTCTCGCAATGGTACTGTTAAAAGGAGAATCCCATGCCAACACTCTGGCCGGTTACTTTCTGGTCGTGGCACACTGTTTTTATGGACTGAATTTTTTAAATATGTGGCCTTGTTTTCTGGCTCCGTTTCTATATCTGAAATGGAAGAAACTGAACTTCAATGACAACCTGCATGTTTGCATGTTTGCCACATCCTTCGGCCCCTTCATCAGCGAATTTCTTTTCCGCTATACACAGGGTGACGCATTTGAATTCGGTACTGTAAACCTTACATTATCCGGCGTAACAATCGCCATTGTATTTGCTCTGGCTCTTGGCTTTGTCGTTCCTGCGATCCTGCCAGGCGCAAAGGCATGGCATAAAGGATATAACTTGTATAATGGCGGTTTAGCTTTTGGTGTTTTTGGTTTTTTTGTTTACGACCTCCTTTATAAAACCTTTGGTGTTACACCTCCTCAAGTTATCGAACAAACAAATGAGATTTATGATCGTTTCGATCACAACTATCAGTTTTATGGTACAATGTTTTTCCTGACGATTTTTGTCCTCTGCATCGCTGTTGGATATTATCTCAACGGAAATAGCTTTTCCGGATACCGAAAATTCTTAAAAGATACCGGATATTCCAGTAATTTTGCTGCCCAGTACGGTATGCCGCTGTGCCTCATCAACCTTGGATTTTATGGAATTTTCTTCCTTATCTATATCAACCTGATCATCTCCCTGACTCCGGGAGCCGGCTTCACCGGCGCAACGGTCGGTGTCATCCTTGCATCCCTGACCTTTACGGCAGTCGGGCAGCATCCAAAGAATGTATGGCCGATTCTGGCAGGTTATATGCTCCTTTACCTTGTAACACAGGTAATCTGCTATATGGATGGTCGGGAAATTGCCTGGTCCATTTCCACTCAGGGTTATATTAACGGTGTTGCCTTCGCTACCGGTCTTTGTCCGATCATAGGACGATATGGCGTTCGTGCCGGTATTGCCGCAGGATTCCTTTGTGCGTCTATGTGTACTGCAACCCGTGATCTGCATGGCGGTCTTGTACTTTATAATGGCGGTTTTACTGCCGGCATTACCGCTCTTATTCTTCTCCCGATTCTGGAACATTACATTCCGGCTGCAAGAGAAGAGTTAAAAGAACAGAAAATCGATTTCCAAAGCATGATCACGCTGGTTTATCCGAACACATCCGAAAAAAAGAAAGCAGACCGTAAACAGCCTACTTTCTAAAATAACTATTGAATTTCTATCACCGTAAGGACATCGTTCCTTACGGTGAATTTTATTTCATGTCCTGCAAATTCCAAACCATAAATCCGCTCCGGATCGTTCTGGTAAGACGGCCTCGGATCACCTGCCAGAACCGCTTTCAGTGCGTCACGTTTTTCGCTTTCCACCCGTTCCAGAAGTGTATCTTCAATTTCAACCTGCAAAAAATACTCTTTTGTCCGATTCGTGTATCCCTCCGATGCATCTGCGCGATTATCCACAAACGGGATATATGGTTTAATGTCAAAAATCGGAGTGCCATCCATCATATCCGCACCTGACACATGGAGTACCGGTCCTTTTTCCGTATGAAATTCCACAGAATCCAGACGCACACTGGATAGACCAATGGGGTTGGGACGAAACGGAGACCTTGTGGCAAACACACCCACTCTCTTGTTCCCGCCAAGACGCGGCGGGCGCACCGTTGGAGACCAACCGTCGCGAACCGATTCTGAGAATTCCCAGATCAGCCATAAATGAGAGAATTCCTCAATTCCACGCAGTGCATCCGGATTCCGATATTCCGGCTCAAACACGATCTCGGCCTTCAGTTCTTCAATCAAACCACTTTGGCGTGGAATACCAAATTTAGTTGGAAAATCTGTATTAATACGGGCGATGACATGAAAACTGTGTTCTTTTTTCATTTTGTACCCTTACTCCTATTGAATTAATATACCGCTCCCAGCGAAACTATCCCAGTTTTGCCGCAATCGCATCACCAACCTGAGACGTGGAAGATGTACCTCCGATATCCGGAGTTTTCACCT
>JAFSFU010000020.1 GCA_017435025.1 Lachnospiraceae bacterium
GTCCGCGTCCTGATATTATTATGGAAGAGCTGATCAAATCCCACGATGTGGATATTCAGTGGGGCAACCACGATATTTCCTGGATGGGTGCTGCCTGCGGAAATCTGGCATGTATCAGCAATGTGCTTCGAATTGCGATCCGTTACAACTGCTTCGATCTGTTGGAAGATGGTTATGGAATCAACTTAAGACCGCTTTCTGTATTTGCAGAGCGTGTTTACAAAGATGATGCATGTGAGATCTTTATGCCGAAGAGTCTGGATGAGAATATTTATGATTCTGTAGATCCGGTGCTCGCTGCAAAGATGCACAAGGCGATTTCCATCATCCAGTTTAAAGTAGAGGGACAGATCATTAAGCGCCGTCCGGAATTCCAGATGAGCGATCGTCTTCAGATCACGAATATTGATTTTGCGAAAGGTACAGTTGCCATTGACGGCAAAGAATATCCGATGAAGGATATGCTTCTTCCGACCGTAGATCCGAAGGATCCGCTGAAATTGACCAAGGAAGAGGAAGATCTGATGCATACACTTCAGATGTCCTTCAAACACAGTGCGAACTTACAGCGCCATATCAAATTCGTATATTCTCATGGCGGAATGTACAAGTGCTGCAACTCCAACCTTCTCTATCACGGCTGCATCCCGATGAAGGAAAACGGAGATTTTGCTGAGCTGAAGCTGAATGGAATCATCTACTCCGGCAAACGCCTCCTGGATTACATTGAGGACGTGGTGAAGATGGCATACTTCCTTCCGGAGGAAGACCCGATGAAAGAATGGAGCATGGACTTTGTATGGTACTTGTGGTGCGGTCCGCTCTCTCCGGTATTCGGTAAAGATAAGATGGCGACCTTTGAAAGTTACTTTGTGGCTGAGAAATCCACCCACAAGGAGCACATGAACCCGTACTATAAACTGAGCCGCGAAGAAGCTGTCTGCGATAAGATCCTGAAAGAATTCGGACTTCCGGCAGAGGGTTCTCACATTATCAATGGTCATGTACCGGTAAAATCCAAAGACGGTGAGAGTCCGATCAAAGGAAACGGAAAGCTTTATGTGATCGACGGCGGTCTTTCCAAGGCATACCAGCCGAAGACAGGTATTGCAGGTTATACTCTGATCTTCAATTCCAATCATTTGGCACTTGCGGAGCATAAACCGTTCGACCCGAACCGCGAGAGTACTCCGAAGGTAACGATTGTAGAGAAGATGCAGAAACGTGTGATGGTAGCCGATACCGATATCGGAAAAACATTAAAAGCCAGAATTGCTGATCTCGATGAGCTTGTAGCAGCTTATCGCGGCGGTATTATCAAAGAAAACGTAAAATAACAGCAAGGAGAACTGAATGAGCAAGGAAGAATTTTTACAGGAGCTGGGAGAGGCGCTGGCCGGCGATGTGCCGGAGGCGGTGATTCGCGATAACTTAAGTTATTATGGCTCTTATCTTTCACAGGAGATGGCAAAAGGCCGTTCTGTGGATGAGATTGTCATGGAAATCGGTGAACCGTTTATTGTGGCAAAGACAATCATTGAACATTGTGAGGCATCCGGCGAGTGTGCCGGAGAGAATGGCGGCGGAAATCGGAATGGGGCGTATTCGGATGGCGGCAGCCAGGGAACAGACCGTGGCTATGGAGCAAACGGCGGGGGACAGAGCCCGTTTTCCAATATGCACTATATCGACTTGAACAAGTGGTATTGGAAGCTTCTTGGAGTGGTGGTCCTGTTTTTGGTGGTATCACTGGTATTCAATATTGTGGGCGGCATTCTCGCTCTGCTGATCCGGTTTGCAGGACCGATCATGA
>JAFSFU010000170.1 GCA_017435025.1 Lachnospiraceae bacterium
AGATAAGAGGAGGAGCTTGTGGCTAGAGAGGCTTGAGTTTCCTCTTTTTTTCGAGGAATGAAAGTGAGAAAGGACGACTCAAATGAATTTACTTTTCATATCACTGGGATGTGACAAAAACCTGGTGGATACGGAAAAAATGCTTGGTCTTTTGGGACATGAGGGATATACTTTTGTCGATGATGAGACGCAGGCGGATGTGATCGTTGTAAATACATGCTGCTTTATCGGTGATGCCAAAGAGGAAAGTATCAATACGATCCTGGAAATGGCAAGAATGAAAGAAGAAGGACAGTTAAAGGCCTTGATTGTTACCGGCTGTCTTGCTCAGAGATACAAAGAAGAGATTACCAACGAGATTCCGGAGGTGGATGCCGTTCTTGGTACAACTTCTTATGAGGAGATCGTGGCTGCTGTAAAAGCGGCACTGGTTGGAGAGAAGACACACGTGTTTGAAAGCATTGATGCGCCTGTAAGTTCGGTGACGGACCGATTGGTGACAACCGGCGGACACTATGCTTTCCTTAAAATTGCAGAAGGCTGCGATAAGCGCTGCACATACTGTATTATTCCGTATCTTCGTGGAAAATACAGAAGTGTGCCGATGGAGCAGCTGGTACAAGAGGCAGAGGAGTTGGCATCAAAAGGCGTAAAAGAATTGATCCTGGTCGCGCAGGAAACAACTCTTTACGGTAAGGATCTGTACGGTGAAAAGAAATTGCCGGAGCTCTTAAAGAGGCTTGCAAAAGTGTCCGGTATTGAGTGGATCCGTCTTCAGTACTGTTATCCGGAAGAAATTACCGATGAACTGATCGAGACGATAAAAACAGAAGAAAAAATCTGTCATTACCTTGATATCCCGATTCAGCACGCCAGTGATAAGATCTTAAAGCGAATGGGCAGAAGAACGAACAATGCCCAGATTCGTGAACTGATCGGTAAACTCCGTAAAGAAATTCCGGATATCGCTCTCCGTACTACGTTTATTTCCGGTTTCCCGGGAGAGACGGAAGAGGATCATGAAATCCTGATGGATTTTGTCTATGAGATGGAATTTGAACGTCTCGGTGTGTTCGCATATTCTGCAGAAGAGGATACACCTGCGTTTAACTTCGAAGATCAGGTTCCTGAGGAAGTAAAGGAAGAACGCCGTGATCAGATTATGGAAATGCAGCAGGACATTGCATTTGGAAAATCAGAGGATATGAAGGGCCGTATTCTGGAAGTTATGATTGAAGGTAAGGTTGCAGACGAGAATGCATATGTAGGTCGTACCTATATGGATAGTCCGAACGTAGATGGATTGATTTTTGTAAACACCGGATATAATCTGATGTCTGGTGACTTCGCACGTGTTCGTGTGACCGGAGCGATGGACTATGATTTGATCGGGGAGGTAGAAGATGAATTTACCGAATAAACTTACAATTCTTCGTGTGATCATGATTCCGTTCTTTGTTTTAGCTCTTATGCTGGAGAATGGAACCAATCAGACATACCGTTATATTGCAGCAGCAATTTTTATTATTGCCAGTCTGACTGATCTGTTGGATGGAAATATTGCGAGAAAGTATAATCTTGTTACCAATTTTGGTAAGTTTATGGATCCGCTTGCAGACAAGCTCCTTGTTTGTTCTGCGTTGATCTGTATGATCGAGCTTGGTCAGCTCCCGGCATGGATGGTTCTTATTATCATTGCCCGAGAGTTTATCATCAGTGGTTTCCGTCTCGTAGCGTCTGACAATGGTGTTGTCATTGCAGCAAGCTATTGGGGAAAATGGAAAACTACTTTCCAGATGATTTCTGTTGTGCTTCTGATCTTTAATATTGAAGCACTTTCTGTGATTACCAATGCAACCGTATGGATCGCACTTGCATTAACGGTAATCTCTCTTGTTGATTATATTGTTAAAAATGCCGGAGTACTTTTAGAAGGAGATATTTAATGCTTAAGACAGACAAAGGATACGCACAGTTATTTAAAATCTACGGAAAAAGTGAGACAGAGGTAAAAGATAAACTTGGTGATATTCTGAAAAAAAACAGTGAGGTTACTGTTACTACCAGACGTCGCAACAAAGAAGTTCATGTCCTTGCGGAATGCGAAGAACAGGATGAGGAATCTGCAAAAAATAAGATCAAACCAGTTGCAAAAGATATCAAAAAGGCGCTGGGTATTATGATTTATTCTACAAAAGAGCATGAAACGATGGAAGAGGCGGTTGTACGTCTTCTTGCAAAATATGAGCTCACATTTACAACAGCAGAATCCTGCACCGGAGGTATGATCGCATCTAAGATCGTGAATGTCCCGGGGGCATCTGATGTGTTTAATGAGGGATTTATTACCTACTCCAATAAGGCAAAAAGAAAGCTTTTGGATGTGAGTAAGAATA
>JAFSFU010000171.1 GCA_017435025.1 Lachnospiraceae bacterium
ATTAGAAAATCCCATATTCTGAAAATGATAGGCTGGACGACTGAACTTCCAAAGATTTTCGCCTGTACAAAGATTGCAAACGCATTTATCGCAATCGTCGTACAGGCGGATAAAATCGCATGGAAGCGAAGGTAGTCAGCCATATTTACAGAATATGGGATTTCTATATAGATGACTTTTTACTTACTCAATGAAATATCAATAAAACCTACTCCACCTCATACGGCAGAACTTCTGCGAGCATCTCTTTCTCTCTCAATGCCGCCTCGATCTCATCCAAAATCTCTTCACTCTCCGCAGTCACACGATGGAAGTGATATCCGCTGGTCACATTCATAAGCGGAACGGATTTTCCTGTGCGAAGCTGTTCCATAAACTTCTGAATATCACGGCGATTGCGGATATTGAGAGGAGCCGACATTTTTCCG
The DNA here is from genome assembly GCA_017435025.1 of Lachnospiraceae bacterium. The sequence goes on from JAFSFU010000171.1 coordinate 429, forward strand.
TACACCTTATGATTAACCATTACATCAGCCACACAGCCGCCCAGGTCTACAATCGTCTGCAGCTCATCCTCAGTCTGTTCGTTGGTATGGCAGGTTTTAATGATTCGATAAATATCTTTCGGTTCATCCAGAATATAGCCGCGGGCAGTCGCAACGATTGCATGTCCTTCCGTACGCAAAAGAGCAATATCCTGTACAACAACTTGACGGCTGACTCCCGTTTCCTTTCCCAGCAAACTGCCAGAAAGCGGTTTCTCCGATTGCTGCATCAGCGATAAAATCTTTTTTCTTCTTTCTGCACCTGTCATTGTTGTTTCCATATCTGCCGCTCCTTTTGCCATTTATGCTAAAAGCCAATCCTTTGACCAACTCTATTATACTGATAAAGGAGGCAAATCGTCAACCAATTACATTTCCAAAGCCCGCAGATGTTTCAGGCTGATATCCAGAATCGGTGCAGAGTGAGTCAGTGCACCGCTGGACACATAATTCACACCTAATTCTGTGATCGTTTTGATATTTTCCTTTGTCATGTTTCCGGAACACTCTGTTTCTGCACGTCCATCGATAATCCGGATTGCTTCTGCCATTTCATCCGGTGTCATATTGTCTAACATGATGATATCCGCTCCGGCTTCCACGGCCTCTCTGACCATATCCAGATTTTCGGTTTCCACTTCAATCTTACGTACAAACGGCGCATAGGCTTTTGCCGCTTTCACCGCTGCTGTCACACTGCCTGCAGCGTCAATATGATTGTCTTTTAACAGCACACCATCGGACAGATTATAGCGGTGATTGGAACCTCCGCCTACTTTTACGGCATATTTTTCAAAGATTCTCATACATGGAGTTGTTTTTCTTGTATCCAGCAGTGTCGTATTGGTTCCCTCTAACATTTTTGCAACTGCATTGGTATAAGTCGCAATTCCGCTCATACGCTGCAGATAGTTGAGCGCAGTTCTCTCACCAGAAAGAAGAACACGAATATCACCGGTTACCGTGGCAAGATGCTGACCTTTGGATACATGATCTCCGTCCTTTACATCAAATACCACCTTCGTTTCCGGATCTAAAAGCTGGAAAACACGCTCAAATACCCCCAGTCCCGCGATTACGCCATCCTGTTTGCAGATCAGCTGTACTTCACCTTTTTTGTACTCCGGCATCACAGAATTGGTTGTTACATCTTCACTATTAATATCTTCCTCCAATGCAAGACGGATAAACTTATCAGCTGCAAGAAGCATTGTAATTGTATTCATAATCTATTCCTTTCCGGCCCCAATGTCCATGGCGGCTCTCTTTGCAAAAACTAACGTTTCCAATAAACTGTTGCTGGCAAGACGATTCCTTCCATGAACACCGTTGCAGCTGGTCTCACCAACTGCATAAAGATGCTCCATCGTCGTTTGCGAATTCGTATCCACATGAATACCGCCCATAAAATAATGCTGGGCAGGCACTACCGGAATCGGTTCTTTTGTAATATCATAACCGTCTTCCAGACACTTCTGATAAATATTAGGAAAATGTTCCAGGATCGTCTTTTCCGGTATCCTCTCAAAGGATAACCAGACATGACGGCTGTTCTCTTTCTCCATCTCGCTTAAAATTGCCTTTGATACCACATCCCGCGGCTGCAGCTCATCTGTAAAACGCTCCCGGCGATTATTTAAAAGAATGGCCCCTTCACCCCTGGCAGACTCTGTTATCAGAAAACTTCTACCCGGAGCTGCCCGGTACAGACTGGTCGGATGAAACTGCACATAGTCCATGTTTTCCAGGCGAATTCCGTATTTTTCTGCAAGCTCCAGCGCATCTCCGGTCAAACTGGGGTAATTGGTCGTATGCTCATACCGGCCTCCGATTCCTCCTGTAGCAAGCACCGTATCTTCTGCGAAGATCTTCCGTACATCACCGTTCTCCGTTATCGCCGATATGCCCCGGCAAATCTCGTTCTCAACCAAAAGGTCCTCCATGACCATATTTTCCATAATCGTAACATTGGGCAGAGATCTTACATATGCCTGAAGTGTGTCTGTGATGGCCTTGCCTGTGATATCTTTGTGAAAACAGATTCGCGGCACGGAATGAGCACCTTCTCTGGTATATTTTAAACTTCCATCGGGATTCCTGTCAAATGGAACTCCCAATTCCACCAGATGATCAATGACCGGCCGGCTTCCCCGGATCATGATCTCCACACTTTCTTTCCTGTTTTCATAATGACCGGCACGCATGGTATCTTCAAAGTAGGCGTCATAATCATTCTCATCCCTTAACACACTGATTCCGCCCTGTGCCAGCATGGAATCACAGATTTCCATCGTTTCTTTGCAGATCATCAAAATACGTTTCTCTTTTGGCAGATGTATCGCCGTATATAGGCCTCCAATTCCTGCGCCAACGATCACCACATCATATTTCCACGTTTCTTCCATCGCATTCTCTCCTCTGTCATTCCATTCACTCCGCCTAACTGGATAATTCCAGCATTCTCGCTAAGGTTGCCTTCGCTTGTGCTGTCTTCTCCTCCGCCACGCTGGCACGGTTCTCACCAGTTTTCAAGACATGCAGTACCTTTTCCAACGTAAGTTTTTTCATATCGTGGCAAATCGGCGGATTTTTGGTGAAATAGAATGCTTTTTCTGGGTTTCCGGATTCCAGTGCATATTTTACACCAACCTCTGTGCCAATGATAAATTCTTTCTTTGGGCTTTCTGAAGCGTATTTGATGATTCCGGTGGTGGACCCTATGTAATCCGCCAGATCGGTCACCGCATTTGAACATTCCGGGTGCACCAGAATCTCTGCTTCCGGATGCGCTGCCTTTAATTCCAAAATTTCATTCACCGCAATCTTTTCATGAATCGGACAATATCCATTTACCAGCATCACGTTCTTTTCCGGCACCTGCGCTGCAACGAAACGTCCCAGATTTCGATCCGGAATAAAGAGGATATTCTTATTCGGTAAATTTCGAACAATTTTCACTGCATTGGCAGAAGTCACGCTCACATCAGACCAGGATTTGATTTCTGCCGTTGAGTTGATGTAACACACCACCGCAAGATCTTCGTACTCTGCTCTGGCCTGCTCCACTTCTTCTTTTCTTACCATATGTGCCATAGGACAATCTGCTTCCAGATCCGGTAAGAGCACCTGTTTTTCCGGACTCAAAAGGCATCCGCTCTCTCCCATAAAGTGAACACCGCAATATACCAGCACCTTGTTCGGTAAATCCGCAGCAATTTTACTCAGCTGAAAGGAATCTCCCACATAATCCGCAATTTTTTGAATTTCCTCATCCACATAATAATGTGCCAGAATGACCGCATCTTTTATTTCCTTCCACTTTTCGATTTCTTCCTTGATATCCATTTCTACCCTCATTCTTTCTAGATAATAATCAACTTCCTTTATATAGCAGTTAGTACATATGTCTTGTCACATGAATGGCAGTATAGCACTTTTCGTTTCCAATGGCAAGAATGAAGGTATTTTTTCTTTCTTTTTCGTTATTTATTTAACATACCTTCCCCAACCATTAAAAAACACAAACAAAAAGGACTGAGCCCGGTTCAATACCAGATTCAGTCCACTAGGGTTGCTTTTACCGCTCAACGTTTGGTTTTTCGTTCAGACGGCTCTTTTTATTCGCTCTTTCTTTTTAAGCGCGCATCTCTCTTTCGCTCTCTTGGAGTCTCCACATGATCCACAAAGCGATTTCTCTTTTTTACCATTACATAAGCATTGGCTACCGCAAGCACACCAACCAGTGTGAACATGATCGCTAACGGAAGGATGGAACCTTTCTCTCTGACAACAGATGAAGAATCAAAGGTTGCCACATATTCAATCTCCTCTTTTGTACCTTCGTGATCCATACCACAAAGCAGGGACACTTCTTCGTCCCAGATATCAACCGGAAGATAGAATACAGAACCATCATCACGGCTCATCGGACTGATCTGTGTTCCCTCCAGTTTCATATATTCACAGGCGCTCGTGCTCCACACAATAACCGCAGTTGCCTCACCGTCATCGATAAACAAATGCATCGGCGTGCAGATCATATCGGTTCCGTTTCCGCCTTCAATTTCTACATTTACTGTATAAGTTCCATTGCGCAGTTCCGCAACAGAAAATTCTGCTGTATTACTCATTCTCTCTACCCTCGTATTTTCTATTATCGCATCCAAAGAAAATCCATAAACATCGGCACCTGTTTTTCCCAATCTGCCTCACAGTGATTTCCTCCCACCTGGCAGTAAACCTCCACCGCAGCTCCCTGCTTTTCCAGTGTCGCAGCCAGCTTGCGATTGTTTTTGGATGTTGTACTGGTGAAATCCTCATGTTCATGGTCCGTCACACTGTAAGCTTCTCTGGTTCCCCAGGAAAGAAACGCACGAGTGTCCGGATCTACCGGATATGCCTTCAATTCACGATTCATTTGCGGCATACAGAAACCAACTGCACTGGACACGCAGGCACCTTTGGAAAACCATTCATTATACCGAATAATTCCATAGAGTGCCATCAGACCTCCCATACTGGAACCGGCAATTCCGGTACACTGACGGTTGGTGTAAGTACGATAGTCCCGGTCGATCACCGGTTTTAAATCTTCCACGATCCATCGGAATGTTGCGTCACCGGTCGGCTCTACACCTTTCATAAATCCGGTTTTCGCAGAATAAGGACTATACTCGCCAAGGCGTTCTCCCGGACCATGCGCACACTCCATGCCTACGATGATCATATTTTTACTCCACTGGTCAAGAAAGTCTTTCAGTCCCCAACATTTACCATAAGTCGTATCTTCATCAAAATACAGATTATGTCCATCGAAAAAATACATCACCGGATACCGCTCATCCGATTCATAATAAGAATCCGGAAGGTAAATGTGAAGTCGACGATTCTGTCCGTTCGGGGTATAAATAAAATCTCTCTTTATGATCATGTAAATAAAACTCCTTTGAATTTGTTGCATGCCTATGTAATTATATCATAGAATTGTCCAATTGGCATCCTAAAATAGGCCGTGTAAAGAGATTTCATATTTTTTACAGATTTTTTATGAATAGAAATGCTGCCCGGATCATTCCGGACAGCACTCGATTCATTCTAAATTATTCCTTTACGCGCGGCTCATATACTCTTTTCTCATCTCTTCCGGCACAAGGCGTCCGCCTGTCGCCCAACAGATGTGCACCGCATTCTCCATCTGCTCTTTTGTAAAGTTCTTTTCTACATATGCACGACTCTCTGTATGCTTCAAGAGATCCACCGGACCTGCAAAAGATGCACATGCGCTCGGTTCAATGAAAATATCTTCACTCTCCACCAGTTCTTTCATATATGGATAGAGATTCTCATCTTTAATCGTAAAGATACCACAGAGCATATGTTCCATAGCTCCTCCTACGAAACTGGACGGACGGCCAACCGCCAGACCATCAGCCTCTGTGAGTCCGCTGAGACCGATATCCTGAACGGAAATTTGATTATGCAGACCGGAAGCCATACCGGCTAACATGCACGGTGCTTTCACCGGCTCCACGAAGAAGCAATGTACTACATCTCCGAAAACATGTTTCAATCCGAAGGTTACGCCACCCGGGGCTCCTCCCACACCGCAAGGGATATACACAAACAGCGGATGCTCTTCATCCACCAGAATTCCCTGCGCAGCAAGCTGTCCTGCCAGACGCTCTGCTGCAACTGCATAGCCCAGGAAGAGACTTGCAGAATTCTCATCATCTACGAAATAGCTCATCGGATCTTCATCAGAGAGCTTTCTTCCTTCCTCAACTGCCACACTGTAATCCGATGCATATTCTTTTACGATCACACCATGTTTTCTAAGCAGATCCTTCTTCCACTGTTTTGCATCTGCAGACATATGTACGATTACCTGGAAACCGAGAGTTGCACTCATGATACCGATGCTAAGACCAAGGTTACCGGTCGAACCCACCTGAATTTTGTACTTGCTGAAAAATTCTCTATTTTCCGGAGAGGCCAGGATGGAATAATCATCCGTTTCTTTGATAATACCATTTTCAAGAGCCAGTTCCTCCGCATGTTTCAGCACTTCATAAATACCGCCTCTTGCTTTAACAGATCCAGCGATCGCAAGGTGGCTGTCCTGTTTCAGATACAGCTGTCCTGCCATTTCCATTCCGTGCTTCTCTGCCAAAACCGCCTGCATGTTGGAAATCTTAACAAGCGGAGATTCGATCAAACCATTCTGCGGTGCTGTTTCCGGAAAAACACGCATGATAAATGGTGCAAAACGCTCCAGACGTTTCTTGGCATCCTCAATATCTGCCTTGCCTAGAGACACACCTGCCAATGCCTCATTTGCAGAGAAAAGATTGGGATTCATCCATACCTGTTCTTCTTCTGCGGCTGCTCTTTTAAGGGTTACATTTTCTTCCATTAATTTATTCCAATCCATCGCTTCATCCCCCCGTGTGATTATCAGACTATCTTATATTTTAACACACCGCTTCCATTTAGAAAACCACTTCTCCTTACATTTTTCTTAACTCCCTCAATTCCCTTGCAAAATAAAATTTCTTATGATATTTTAAAACTAGTGTTTATCAATCTTTTCATTTTATCAATGTAAAAGGAGAAAATCCCTCATGAAGAAAAAAAACATCGTGCAAGTACTTATGTGTTCTATTCTTATGCTTATGCTCTCCTGTCCATTCACATCTCTTGCAGCTGAAAGCAAAGAATTAGAAACCACAGAACAATCTGTTGAAAAATCTATAGAAGATCTTTTTATCCTTATTAATCAAAAACGAGCGGAAGTCGGAAATACTGCTTTAATATATGATTCCGCACTTGAAAAAACATCCGGTATCCGTGTTTTGGAGATTAGTACATCTTTTTTACATACCCGTTTAGACGGAAGACATTTTTCCACCGCACTTACAGACCTGGGAATTTCATTCAAACGAAGTGCAGAAGTTCTTGCGTTTAATTGTCAGGAAGCCAATCAGGTTTTGGATGTGTGGATGAATAGTCCATTTCACTGCGAAGCAATCCTTTCTCCCAAATACACACACATTGGCATTTCGCAGCACACAACCGCAGATGGTCAGATTTTTTGGACAGCACATTTAAGTTCACAATAATAACCTTATTTACCCTACACGAATCATATTCGGATAGATCCGGCTGAGTCTTTCATCTGGAAAACGGTCATCCATGACCTGCTGCCAGGAATGCTCAGCCGGTTTTCCTTCATTTCTTTCCATACACCGAAACAAAGCCATCGATGACACCACCATGTTACAGCACATAAATACAATGAGACATCTGGTTGCAGCCATTCCAATCCGTTTCGGTATTTTCTCAATTCCTGATGAAATTACAGGATACAATCCTTTGAACCATATTACTGCTGCAAATCCCCAAAAGAAACAATATAAAAGATTGATTCGACCTCCCAGATTCAATGCCATCGAACTGTAATCCCAAAATACCACACCAAAACAGACTTCTGTGATCACGCTGCACGCATATTCATAGACACCGCCCAATACTGTACCCATCAAAAAAAGAAAACGATCGGAGCGCTCCTTATAGCGATATAACAGAACCGTTACCGCAGCGATACCAAATCCCCAAACAATGCTGAATGGCCCCCACACAAGACTGCTACGACTCATCCAGATTCCTGTACGAATCCAACAATAGATTGTCTCCGTAATGTCGCCCAACAGAGAGCCGATCACAAACAGCAAACATATTTTATAAAAGCTGCATCCGTAGGCAAAACAATCTTGTTTTTCAGCCATCCCTACTGATTGCATCTTAGGATACGCTCTTTGAATACGTTTCTCTGACAATCGATAAAGCCAATCTTCCAGTTGCACACTAATAAGAGTAAACCAGGAATCAATTTGTTTCCATGTCTGAATCTTTCTGCTTTTTCCCGAAATTACAATGACTGTAGCCGTCACATCCAGAAGAAGTACTATGCTCAAAAATATAAGAAATACTTTTCCGATCGTTTTGGGGATCAAATGATATAATTTCAGAATCATATCATTTCCCCACAGAACTCCTGCTGTGCCGATTACCCCCCACAAAATCGCCATTGGGAAACAAATATAACCATCCAGATTCCACAACATACCGGAATAATCCCACCATTTTTTTGTAGTGAACCGTTCCAATATATGACCGGCAATCCACTCAACAAGGACAGCCACAAGTGAAGCTCCTATAAAGATCCAAAACGCCGATAATTCCTGTAAGAATATTGCATTCACCACAGAAGCAATGCCATATGTCACACAAAATGGCCCGTTTACCAAACCACGATTAACAAATTGCCTCTGTTTTTTCGCTGCATTCAGTGTCTCAAGTCCCCAACCAATAAATGAGCAAAGAAAAAATATCCAAATCAGTTCATATGCCGAATAAGCCATTCCTCTCGTTTCTCCTTCACATCCATTATTTTTTGATAAAAAGCACTATAACAATGGATCATACACTCGTCAATGCGTCTAAAAATGTTTTCACTGTCTTTTCAGATTCTCTTTAGAATTTTTATTCTCAGTATATCTTTCCTCTTGTGTTCTTTCATTTCTTGTGATATTCTTGACTCACTCAATTCATGTATTCTATTCACATCTCTATTGTCTATGGTCATTTCTATGTGTCCTCATAATAAGACAATACATCTACTTATGCAAAGGAGTCACATCTATGAGAAAAACAACATCTATATTCATTTTCGCCCTCTTGATATTCACTTTATCTTGTTTCATTACCACATATGCATCTGATACATCAGCAAAAGAGTCCTTAGCTGTCAACGAAGAAATATTGAATCTCATCAATCAAAACAGAGCCTCGAATGGACTTGCGCCTTTGTTCCCAGATGAACATCTTACTCTCGTTTCTGACACCCGCGTACATGAGATCACTCGCTCATTTTCTCACACACGTCCCGATGGAAGACGGTATTCTACCGTATTTGCCGATTCCCATATAGAATATCAATATTGTGGAGAAATACTGGCTTATGGATTCCAAACTCCGAAGCAGGTGGTAACTGCCTGGATGGAAAGCCCGGGACATCACGATGCCATCCTTTCCCCACATTACACTCATGTAGGAATCTCACATATAATCGCAAATAATCATCTTGATTACTGGGCTGTTGAATTCCTATCCCGATAATAAAAAACGGGAAGTCAGATTTGTTCTGGCTTCCCGTTTATAACTCTTATTTCTGCACGTATTTTTCTTTTAATTCTGCAACCTTCTCCGCATAAGCGTTCTGCTGTCTCTGAACAAGAAGAGATTTCTTGATCTGTTCCTCTGCCTCTTCGAACGGAACAACAGATGCCTCATTCTTCTTTTCAACAAGAATCAGGTGATAACCGAACTGTGTTGCAACCGGTCCAACAACCTTACCGATTTCTGCATTGAAAGCTGCCTCTTCGAATTCTTTTACCATCTGGCCTCTGCCGAATTCGCCGAGATCACCGCCGTTTTCCTTGGACGGACATGTGGAATACTCTAAAGCTGCATCTTCAAAAGACTTATTGCCCATCTTGATCTCGCTCATGATTCTCAGGCAATCGCTTTCTTCAGCAACAAGAATATGCTTTGCACTAACGGTTTCCGGTTTCTGGAATGTCTGCTGATTTTCATCGTAGAATTTCTTTACTTCTTCATCTGCAACAGAAACACCCTTGGAGATTTCAGCCATCGCAATACGCGCCATAACGTCTCTTCTGGCATCTTCCAGCATACCAGCGTACTCTTCTTTCTTATCCAGTTCCATTTCTTCACTCATCTTGCAAAGAGAATGGATGATCAGCATCTGCTCAAGATACTGGCTGCGGAAATACGGATGATCTGCATACTGTCTCTGCTCTTCCGGCAGTCTCTCTAAAAACTCATTTAAATCTGCATTTGTAATCTCTTTACCGGCAACAACTGCCAGAACTTCCTGATTATTCATTGGTGTAAGTCTCCTATCTTGTAATATACTAACA
>JAFSFU010000172.1 GCA_017435025.1 Lachnospiraceae bacterium
ATTTGAGATCCTTTTTAGAAGTCTAGATAAAATACTGTCTCAGCCATCGCATCAGACTCTCCACCCACACATGGTCGTATTCGATATCCGGGGTCATCTCTCTGGAAACTTCCGGATCGCACATGGAAAGTCCGTGAGCACCAAACGGGAAAATATGCAGTTCCACCGGAATCTTATGCGCGGTCAATGCAGTCGCATAGACCAAACTGTTGGCAACCGGCACACTTTGGTCAGATGCCGTATGCCAGATAAACGCCGGCGGTGTGTGTTCATTGACATTTTTCTCGCAGGAGTGATACTGTACTTCTTCAGCCGACGGTTCGTGACCCAGCAAATTCAAAATACTTCCCTGATGCGTGAATGACATATCCGCAGTGATCACCGGATAAGACAGAACCGTTGCTTTCACTTGTTTACTTTCCGGGAAAACTTCGCGAACTTCCGGCGTGTCGAATTTCGTCGCATAACTGGCCGCCAGATGACCTCCGGCTGAAAAGCCCATGAGCGCGATCTTCGATGTGTCACAATTCCATGCTTCCGCATTCTGATAAATCAGTTCCACCGCGGCCGCAACCTCTCGAACCTGGGTCGGATACCGATGCGGTTCGGTCGAATACGTCAGTACAAACGCATTAAATCCCTGCGGAGGAAAATGAAGTGCAGCGGCCTCAGCCTCTCGCTGGCTGCAGAAACCATATCCACCGCCCGGGCAGATCAGCATACATGGACGTTTCTGATCTTCACGTCCGATTTCCGTCATGTTAAATGGAAGATACAGCTCCAGTGTCGGATCCGCTCCATTGCTGCCGAGAAACTCATAATATTCCTTTAAATGCAAACGTTCATATCTCATAGGACACGTACTCCTTTCGAATCTCATAATCATATTTCTATTTTACCACCGCACCATCTGATGCGTCAAATACACCAACATCATTTCAATTCGTGATTTTCCTTTTTTCCCACACATGCTATACTTCTTATATGAGGACATAAACACTTTGTAAAACAATTTCAGAGGTATGATATGACAAGAGAATATTTCTTAAAAACCACTCGTATCGGATTTTCCAAATGGAATCACGAAGACCATGCTTTCGCTGAAAAACTGTGGGGCGACCCGGAAGTGACCAGATATATCTGCGCCACCGGCGTATTCAGCCCGGAAGATATTTCTGCCCGACTGAAAAAAGAAATCGAGAATGAGAAAGATTTTGGTGTCCAGTACTGGCCGATTTTTGAACTTAGCACCGGTGAACTGATCGGCTGCTGCGGACTTCGCCCATACAATGAAACCATGTACGAAATCGGTTTCCACCTGCGCCCAGCGTTTTGGCGAAAGGGATTTGCTGTGGAGGCGGCGACTGCTGCCATCGACTATGCCTTTAGCGAACTGCATGCAGAAGGACTTTTTGCAGGACACAATCCGAAAAATATTGCTTCAGCAAAAGTTCTGGCGAAATTAAACTTTCGGTATGTGCGTGATGAGTTCTACGCTCCAACCGGACTGTACCATCCGTCGTATGAATTGAAACGTCTCTGTTAGCGTTTCCAATCATACGAAACTTTCGCGCATCAGTGCGACAAGGTCTTTCCTGTAATTAAAAAATAACCTGGGCAGGTGATTCTCTCACTCTGCCCAGGTATATATTTTTGCTATATATGCCGTCTCCACTCTTCCAGACGATACCGCTGCTTCTTTTTCGCATTTTTAAGCTGCTGCAGCATTTCCGGAATGTCTTTGTTCAAGGTACCTGCAAGTACCACATAGTTGGACGCATGGTTGGTACGGAACACGGTTCCCGGAGAATCCACGTTCTTTAAGAACAGTTCCAGTTCTTCCACGATCTCATCCGGTGTGATCAGCTCCATTTCTCCGCGCTTCACTTCCTCGTTCATCTGTGTTCCTTCATATAAACGCAGTGTCAGGAAAGATGCGAACTCTGGATTCATGCCGGTGATCAGCTCCGCGGACTTTATCGCATGTTCGCGGATGCCTTTTCTGCCGCCAAGTCCAGAAATCAGTGTCACAGAAGTCTTCAGACCGCAGCGTTTTAATTTCTGCCCCGCAGTGATGATCTGTTCCGCAGTTACATTTTTATTGATATGCTCCAGCACGCGGTCATCACCGGATTCTGCCCCAAGATAGATCAGCTCCAGACCGGCCGCCGCCAGTGCCTTTAACTCTTCCTCAGATTTTGCGTGAACATCGCGGGCCGTTCCATAAGAAGACACACGCTCGCAATACGGGAATAATTTCTTCACATACGCAAGGAGTTCCAGTAAAATCTCTGTTTTTACCACGAGCGCATCGCCGTCTGCAAAGAAAACACGGCGCACGTTCGGACCGTAGTAGGCCCGGCATTCGTCCAGATCGCGCATGATCTCTTCTTTGGTGCGGATACGGAACTGCTTCTCGCGGTACATGTTACAAAATGTGCATCGATTGTGGGCACATCCGATGGTCACCTGGATGATCAGGCTGTATGCTTCACTGGGGGGACGGTATAAGGTTCCCTCATATCTCATAATTTCGATTCCTCCATTTTGCCCCGATACTTAGAACTCACCAAGACGATCCAGCGTCTTAATGATCTCAGCCGCTCTGTTATCGAATAAAAGTCGGCTGTTGTAACGGAAGTAACGTTCGCACTCGTTCTCAGACAGGAACTTCACTGCATAGAAACTGGAGTTCAGCTCTGTGATAAAGATAACCATCTCCTGGCTGTCCTCAAACGTACCTTCCATAAAGTCAAAGGCATACTCTAACATCTGCAGCGCATGCTCGCACTGTGCCTCAAACTTCTCACGCTCTTCACCAAACATACCGGCAAATCGTCCGAAGATTTCCTCACCATCTGTAAGACCCTCACCTTTTGCAGCCTGAAGATAACGGTTAAAGCTGTCTAAGACATCGCGGTAGCGGTACTGGTCATCTCTTGTAAGGAGACCGGC
>JAFSFU010000173.1 GCA_017435025.1 Lachnospiraceae bacterium
AAGGTCACAGAGGAAAATTTGATTTACAAGAAAGAAATTTTCGCGCATCAGTGCGACAAGGTCTTTCCTGTAAATCAAAAAAACACCCCGCGAAGAAATTCCCTCGCGAGGTGCCGGTAAAATCAAATCTCAATTATTCAAAATAGGTCATGATAAACGCAGCCACAATCTTCATACCCACATGCAGATCCTTTACATTCAGATGCTCGCCGCGTGTATGTGCTCCAACTCCCATATGTCCGCCAAAGCAGATTGCCGGAACACCAACGGAAAGCGGGATGTTGCAGTCTGTGGAACCGGAAGATAATGCAACACGTTTACCGGTGTAATTCTCAATAATATCCAAAGCCTTATTTACAAGACCATCCTGCTTCTCCTGATCTACATCACCGGTACACGGTCTCTCACCAAGAAGCTCCAGATCGACCTGCACATTGTCCATGTGACGATAGGATTCGATCACGGAGAGGAAGAACTCATTCATAGAAGCAAGGCTTTCGCGTACGTCGGAACGATACTCAAACAGCATCTCTGCGTACTGTGCGATCGTGTTGATGGAAGTACCGCCGGAAATGGTACCTACGTTGTATGTGCTCTTGCCCGGCTTCGGAACTTTGTAAGTATACAGTGTGTTGATCATAGAGGACAGAGTCTGGATCGCGTTCTGGTTGCCGAATCTTCCGTAAGAATGTCCGCCCTCTGTGTGAACACCTACGCGGTAACGAAGAGAACCAACTGCGCCATTTACGATTCCGTCATAGGAACCGTCGAGAGCGATGAGCTCTGCAATCTTGCCTTCGTAATCTTTCATCACCTGGCGAATGCCTTTTAAGTTTCCAAGGCCCTCTTCGCCGGAACTGCATACAAAGAGAATGCCCTTTTTCGGTACCAGGTTGTTCTTTGTGATCCAGCTGGCCAGTAACATCATGATCACAACATTGGAAGTATTGTCGCCAACACCCGGGCAGCGCATGATATCGCCGTCGTAGATTACATCAAATGGTTCCATATCCGGGAAAACTGTGTCAATGTGAGCGGAGAAAGCGATGAGATTCTCGCCTGCTTCACAGTGGTACGGATAGATGACATTGAGTGCGCTGTCAACGTATGCGCCTTTACAGCCTTCTTTCTCGAACCAGTCGCGGATGAATTCCGCACGCAGTTCCTCGTGGTTGGACGGTGCCGGTACACGGCAAAGAGTGTCAAGAAGATGAATGAGTGTGTCCTGATTCTCATCAATGTAAGTCTTTAACTCTGCGCTTAAAAGTTCCTTCATGTTGGTAACCCTCCCATTTTGGTAAAACTAAAATTTAATGGTTTTTTTATCTTCCTGAACCGGATCGGAAGTCAGTTCCAGACCCAGTTTCTTAAAGATCTTTTTGTCAATGTCAGAAAGCAGGACGGTTGTGTGGACCTGGCATCCGCGAAGTTTCGGGAGCTGTTCCAGTGCTTTCTGCGCATTTTCGTCTGTCGCTGCACATGTGGACAGTGCGATGAGGATTTCATCGGTGTGAAGTCTCGGGTTAGTACTTCCGAGATATTTTACCTTTAACTCCTGAATCGGTGCGATGGACTCCGGAGAGATCAGATCGATCTCATGGTCAATGCCGCCCAGTTCCTTGACTGCATTCAGTAAGAGGGCAGCCGATGCGCCGAGGAGTTCTTTTGTCTTGCCGACAACGATCTTGCCATTCGGAAGCTCCATGGCAGCAGCCGGTGCGCCCAGTTCTTTTGCAAGTTCCTGTGCGGCCGGTACCACCGGGCGGTCTTTCGGGGAGATCTTTGCCTGTTTCATAATGATCTGAATCTTGTAGGCCTCATCCTGCGGAACTCCTTCGTCCACCACCTTGCCGAGGGCCTGATAGTAGCGGCGGATGATTTCCTGATTGGAGGCGTCGCGGCATGCTGCATCGTCAAAGATGCAGTGGCCGACCATGTTAACACCCATGTCGGTCGGAGACTTGTACGGGCACTCGCCGTAGATTTCCTCGAACATTGCGCTGAGCACCGGGAAGATCTCGACATCGCGGTTATAGTTGACGGTGGTCTCTCCGTAAGCTTCCAGATGGAACGGGTCGATCATATTTACGTCGTTCAGATCTGCTGTTGCAGCTTCATAAGCCAGGTTCACCGGATGCTTTAACGGAAGATTCCAGATTGGAAATGTCTCGAATTTTGCATAGCCGGCTTTGATGCCGCGTTTGTTTTCGTGGTACAACTGGGAAAGGCAGGTCGCCATCTTTCCGCTGCCCGGGCCCGGAGCCGTTACGATCACCAGAGGTCTTGTTGTTTCAATATAGTCATTCTTACCGAAACCTTCGTCACTCACGATCATCGGAACATTGCTCGGATAACCGTCGATGGTGTAGTGGCGGTATACCTTAATGCCCATTTTTTCCAGTTTATTTTTAAACTGTACGATTGCCGGCACATCAGAGTAGTGGGTGATTACTACGCTTCCCACATAGAGACCGCGATCTGTGAAAACACCGATGAGACGCAGCACATACAGATCGTTGGTGTTACCGAGGTCATAGCGTACTTTATTTTTTGTAATGTCAGCTGCGTTGATCGCCATGATGATCTCTGCCTGATCGGCGAGCTGCATCAGCATGCGCAGTTTGCTGTCCGGTTCAAAGCCCGGAAGGACTCTGGAGGCGTGATAGTCGTCGAATAATTTTCCTCCGAATTCCAGGTACAATTTATCACCGAACTGGCTGATACGTTCTCTGATATGGTCAGACTGCATCGCCAGATACTTGTCGTTGTCGAATCCCTGTTTTCGCATGGTTTCAGTTCCTCCTGTAGGTCATACAAAGTTGTTAGTCAATACATGGCGCCGGCTAAAAAGAACACAACACCACATCTACTATTATCCAACAAAAAGTTACATTTGAACAGTGGTTTTTTGATTTTTTTTCTTCCCTAAACGGTAATACTTATGATAAGATATAATTTGAGTTACTATGCTGATTAGTATGACTAATACGGAAGAGGTTTTACGTAACATGAAAAAGAAATTTTTGGCAATTTGTTTAGCTGCTGTGATGGGACTTACTGCACTTGCCGGCTGTAGCAGACCGGCTGCGGAGGAAACGACAGCGGAAGTG
>JAFSFU010000174.1 GCA_017435025.1 Lachnospiraceae bacterium
GGCCGTTATCCGACAATCGGCGGTATTGCTGTTAATGAGAAGAAAATGTATGAGGATACGATGGCTGTGTTCAAGGAACTGGGCATCAATGTGGATCCGCACCGTATTATGAGTACAATGCCGGTTTCTCAGAGGCAGATGGTAGAGATTGCCAAGGCGGTTTCATACAACTCCAAGGTTATCGTATTTGACGAGCCGACTTCTTCTTTGACAGAAGAGGAAGTAGAGCATCTTTTTGAGATTATCAATATGCTCCGCGACCGAGGTGTGGGTATTATCTACATTTCTCATAAGATGGCGGAGATCAAGCGCATTTCCGATTATATTACTGTCATGCGTGACGGTAAGTGGATCGCTACAGAACGTGCGGAAGATCTGGAAATGCAGGATATTATCCGACTGATGGTAGGCCGTGAGCTGACAAATCAGTTCCCGCCGAAGACCAATACTCCGGGTGAAGTATATCTGAAGGTGGAAGGTATTACAGGTATGTACAACCAGCTGAAAGATGTTTCTTTTGAAGCGAGACGAGGCGAGGTTCTCGGTCTTGCAGGTCTGGATTCATCTGGACGTACGGAGACACTGGAGAGTATCTTCGGCATTCGTACCCGCAAAGAAGGCAAGATTACCCTTGGCGGAAAACCGTGCCTGAACCGCAATGCACGTGAATCCATTAAAAATGGTTTCGCTCTTCTGACAGAAGAACGTCGTGCGACCGGTATCTTCGGTGTTCTGGATATCAAGGCCAACACCGTTATTTCCAGCTTGAAACGTCATAAACGTTTTGGCATTTATCTGAGTGAAAAAACTCAGCGCGAGGATACACAGTATTACATCGACGCAATGCGCACCAAGACTCCTTCTCAGGAGACAAAGATCCGCTCCCTTTCCGGTGGTAACCAGCAGAAGGTTATCATTGGCCGCTGGCTGTTGACAGATCCGGAAGTTCTGTTGCTGGACGAGCCGACCCGCGGTATCGACGTTGGTGCGAAATATGAGATTTACCAGCTGATCCTGGATCTTGCCAACAAAGGTAAGACGGTTCTGATGGTATCTTCAGAAATGCCGGAGCTTCTTGGTGTTTGTGACCGTATTGTAGTTATGTCCGGCGGTCGTGTAGCCGGCGAAGTAGATGCACGCAACACAACCCAGGAAGAAATCATGACCCTGGCTGCCAAATACGTTTAGGAGGTAGAAAACCATGACAAATCCTGTAAAAAACATGCAGCGTACTGCTGCTGAATATAAGCAGATGAATGCAAAGGATCAGAAGCGTTTTATTACGGATATGATCCTGAATAATGCACTTTATATTTTGATGGCGATTTTCGTAATTTATACAGCCATCAAGGAGCCAAATTTCCTGACACTCGGCTCTTTTGCTAACCTGATCACTCAGGTTGCAGCTTACCTGCCGCTGGCACTTGGTATTGCCGGCTGTATCGTATTAACCGGTACTGACCTTTCCGCAGGTCGAGTAGTTGGTTTAACTGCAGCGATCGCAGGTGTATTTATGCAGAAAACAGATTTTGCGAACAAGATGTTCCAGAATCTTCCGGAGATTTCCTGGTGGTGGATCGGCCTGACATTACTGGCAGTTGTTGCTATCGGTGCTGCCATCGGTCTTGTCAACGGTTTCTTCGTAGCGAAGTTCAGCCTGCATCCGTTCATCGTTACTCTGTCCACACAGTTAATGACATATGGTGTCATCCTCTGGTTCTTCGCTCTCAACGGAAACAACGGTCAGCCGATCTCCGGTCTGAGTAAAGAATATAAGGACTTTGTAGGCGGTGCTATGTTCCGTATCGGAGGTGTAGCAGTTCCGCTCTATGTTCTGTATGCGATCATTTTAACTGCTCTTATGTGGTTCATCTGGAACAAGACAACATTCGGTAAAAATATGTTCGCCGTTGGTTCCAACGCAGAAGCTGCGAAGGTTTCCGGTGTTAATGTATTTATGACAACAATGCTTGTACATACTCTCGCAGGTGCTATGTACGGTTACGCCGGTTTCATCGAGGGCGTTCGTGCAGGTTCCGTAGCAGCCAGCACAGGTCTGAACGCAGAGTGTGACGCGATCGCAGCCTGCGTTATCGGTGGTGTATCTTTCGTTGGTGGTACAGGTAAGATCAGCGGCATCATCCTCGGTGTATTCGTGCTTCGTATCATCTTCGTTGCACTGACTATGCTTGGTGTAGATTCTTCTTCCCTTTACATCATCAAGGGTGCGATCATCCTCTGTGCATGTGCTCTGGATATGCGTAAGTATCTGGTGAAGAAATAATGGAAGAGAATAACAAGAAACCGGAACTTCAGGAAGAACAGATTCCTAAATTTCGGGGATTGTATCGAAAAACCAGTATCTTCGCACAAAAACATTCCGCTGCTCTGCGGTACGCTTGTCCAGAAACGCACTGATCACTTGGCTCAGGTCACTCGCCTCGATGTGGCTTTCGACA
>JAFSFU010000175.1 GCA_017435025.1 Lachnospiraceae bacterium
GATGGCAATGTCACGAAGTTCTACAGGTTCATTGTGTTCTACACGAAATGCATTAATTCTTTGCATCTGCTCGTCAGACAGCACATCAATGATCTTATCCTGTGGGGCAGTTCCTGACATCAGACATACATCCAGACCATGGTTTTCGGTATATCCTTTTTCATCAAGATAACGCAGAAACGCTCTTACAGCCACAAAACAGCCGGATCTCCCGTTAAAAGTTGCATGCTCATCATAGTTCGAAAACTCTTTTATGACTGCAGGTGAAAGCTGGTTGAAGCTTTCATAACCATGAGTAACCAAAAATCTGCAGAAACGTGTACAGGAGTAGCGGTAACTTCTTAGTGTTCCGTCCTCGCGAAATTCCCGCTTTTTACGGACGAGAAGTCCGGATATCGCCTCCCTGCACCACGAAGGCAGTTCATCAAACATTATCGGATTATATTTGTACTTTCCATCTGGATGTATATCACCTGACAGGGTATAATCTTCGTAAAATTTCAGAATACGCCGCCAGTGGAGCCATGAGCTTCCCATTGTTTTTTTGATCTCAGAAAACCATACCCACATGATATCCTGGTGAAATCCGAAACGATGTATATCCAGGAACAAATACAATGCGGTCAGAGCGTGCCTGGCAAGCTTTAGAGTCGTACCAACATAGCCACGAGTCTCCAAAAGTTCAATAAATGACGTAACTGATTTATAGAATTCCTCTGCCGACATAATTACATCCGTTATGTTATCCAGAACCTTCCGGCTCTCATCTGAGAACCCGGATACTGACCCGATATGGGGATATATCTTGCAGTTGAAAACAAGACTGTAATTCATAGGGCAAAGTCCTTTTATGCCATAAAACCTGATCATGCGTGCAGTGTTAATCAGTATCCTGGCCTTTGTTTTGTCAGAACAATCCATTTTTGTTTCTATCAGCTTTATGATCGATTCATAATTGACATCCGTTATGCAATGCACCCCTATATCTTCCAGAAAAAGCAATCCTTCTGAGCAGTAAATACGTGCTGACTCTAATGTCCTGGATGTATAGCGAGTACTGCAATCATCAAGATACACGTCAATGTCTTTTCTCCATAGTGTAGGTAATTTTTCATAGTTTGGACGGTTAAGATAAAGTCTGCGATCAGAAATGGTTCCAGTGGAGTCCATTTCCTCTAACTGATAAATATACTGCACCCATACAGTATATCTTTGGCTTGGCAAGTCATTCCTGATATCAGCAAACCAGCTTTCACGGATAGCATCTGAATAACTCTCATTCTTTTGATTCATGTAAAGTCCAAGAGATTCATAGCAATCTCTATGTGACTTCTGGCTGCTGGAACATACCTCCTTTTCTTTAAGTAACACCATTACTTTTTCTACCGTTTCATTATAATTCATGAAATCACATCCTTTCAATTTTATTGTGATTTCATTATCGCATATTTATTTTATCCTTATACTTTTGCTAAAAAATATCTAAAAATCAATGCTCTCTCAAAAAGATGAGGATAAAAATATCGTGAGGATAAGCCGCATTATCCTTATATGCGGGTAATGTGGGGTTACAGATTTTCGCAAGCAGATCAGTGGATTGGTTGCAATGGTTCATATGCAGTTCAGACTTAATCTTTTCATATGATTCCATAAACTTCCAATATTGCTCCGGAAAGTAGCCACCAACTATATTAATCAGTCCAAAGCGTAAGCAATATCTCGGTATCACGAATCACCACACCCGGAACGGTAACAATCCCTTCTCCATCTGCAATGACCATGACTGCTCACCGAATGACCAATGAACCATGGCACCCGGAGCCCTTCTGATATTTGCTGTAAGTATAGCAAACTCAGAGGGAGATTACACTACGCCATCTTTTGAGGCACTTACC
>JAFSFU010000176.1 GCA_017435025.1 Lachnospiraceae bacterium
CGCAACAGTAGAAAAAGTTGGCAAGGGCAAAAAAGTTATCGTTTACAAGTATAAACGCAAAACTGGCTATCATAAGAAAAACGGCCACAGACAGCTTTATACACAGGTTAAGATTGACAAGATCAACGCTTAATTTTGTATTTGTATGATTCAGGTAATTGTCAAACGCGACAGGAATAAAGTTGAAAAAGGAATTGAGATTTCCGGTCATGCTGGCTATGCAGAATACGGACAGGATGTGATATGTGCTGCTGTTTCTGTGCTGGCTCTCAACATGGCTAACTCCGTAGAACAGTTTACCGACGATCACTTTGAAGGAAGTGTAGCGGAAGATGGCGGACATTTTACTTTCTCTTTTCCAGATACTATAAGTTCAGAGTCGCAGCTCCTTATGAAATCCCTGATCCTGGGACTACAAAACATCCGGGATGAGTACGGAGCAAAATATATAAATATTCGATTCAGGGAGGTGTAACCGATATGTTTAAGATGAACCTTCAGTTATTTGCTCATAAGAAAGGTGTTGGTTCTACTAAGAATGGTAGAGATTCCGAGTCCAAGCGCCTTGGAGCAAAGAGAGCAGACGGACAGTTCGTATTAGCTGGAAACATTCTTTACAGACAGCGTGGTACAAAGATCCATCCGGGTCTCAACGTTGGCCGTGGCGGTGATGATACATTATTCGCAAAGGTTGATGGCGTTGTTAAGTTTGAAAGAAAAGGCAGAGACAAAAAGCAGGTTTCTGTATATCCGAGAGCAATCAACGAATAATAACTTAGAGCTCCATACTGTGAGGTATGGGGCTCTTTTAAAATCTCAAAAACAATCCCGACATTTATGAAAGGACTGGACTTACCATGTTTACAGACAGAGCAAAAATATTTATCAAATCCGGCGACGGCGGCAATGGTCACGTTAGTTTCCGGAGGGAATTATATGTCGCTAACGGCGGTCCGGATGGCGGAGACGGTGGAAAAGGCGGCGATATCATTTTCGAAGTAGATACCGGCTTGAATACCCTGATCGACTTCCGTCATGTCAGAAAATACGTGGCCGAACCGGGCGAAGAGGGCGGAAAACGCCGCTGCCATGGTGCCAACGGTAAAGATCTGATCATCAAAGTTCCGGAAGGCACGGTTGTTAAGGACTTCGAAACTGGTAAAGTCATTACCGATATGTCCGGAGATAACCGCAGAGAAGTAATTCTGAAAGGCGGCAAAGGTGGACTTGGCAATATGCACTTTGCTACAGCCACCATGCAGGTTCCGAAATACGCGCAGCCGGGCAAAGAGGGACAGGAACTTTGGGTACAGCTTGAATTAAAAGTACTTGCTGACGTTGGTCTTGTTGGATTCCCGAATGTAGGCAAATCCACCTTATTATCCCGCGTATCCAACGCTCGCCCGAAAGTTGCAAACTATCATTTCACAACCTTAAATCCACATCTCGGTGTGGTAAATCTTGGAGACGGCAACAGCTTTGTTATGGCAGATATTCCGGGACTGATCGAAGGTGCGTCTGAAGGTCTTGGTCTTGGACATGAATTCCTTCGCCATATTGAGCGTACAAAGATCCTTCTTCATGTTGTTGACGGTGCATCCGTGGAGGGACGTGATCCGGTTGCAGATGTTCATGCGATCATGGATGAACTTCGAGCATACAATCCAGAGCTTTTAGAGCTCCCACAGGCGATTGCAACTAATAAACTGGATGCTCTCTATGATGAAGAACAGAATCCGTTAAAGGCATTAAAGGATGAATTTGAAAGCCAGGGAATTCCGGTATTCGGTATTTCCGCAGTGAGCGGTGAAGGTGTTAACGAACTTCTTTACCATCTGTTTAATGTATTAAAAACAGTAGACAGAACTCCAAAGATTTTTGAAAAAGAATTTGAAGTAGAGTATCAGGGTGACCGCAATCTTCCATACACCGTTGAAGTGAATGAAGACGGTGAATATGTGGTAGAAGGTCCGAGAATCGAAAAGATGCTTGGTTATACGAACCTGGATTCCGAAAAAGGCTTTAACTTCTTCCAGAAGTTCTTAAAAGAGAACGGTATTCTGGAAGCACTGGAAGAGGCCGGTATCCAGGAAGGCGATACTGTACGTATGTACGGTCTTGTGTTCGATTACTATAAATAATGCATACATTTTAGAGGAGATAGACCTATGACAAGCAAGCAGAG
>JAFSFU010000177.1 GCA_017435025.1 Lachnospiraceae bacterium
CCATTGTCCGTGAAGCTAAAAAACACGATACGATTATCAATTATGTTGCAAAAGAACGTCTGGATCAGATGTCTGAAACTGGCAAGCACCAGGGTGTGATCGCGTTTGCGGCTGCTTATGATTACGCAGAGGTAGAAGATATTCTGAAGATTGCGGAAGAAAAGGGAGAACCGCCGTTTGTATTTCTTTTAGATGGTATCGAGGATCCGCACAATCTTGGTGCGATCATTCGTACTGCAAATCTGGCAGGTGCCCATGGCGTGATCATTCCGAAACGAAGAGCAGTTGGCCTTACTGCGACGGTTGCAAGAACTTCTGCGGGTGCATTGAATTATACACCGGTTGCGAAAGTGACCAATATGGCCAATACGATCGAGGAACTGAAAGAAAAGGGCATGTGGTTTGTCTGCGCGGATATGGGCGGCGAAGTGATGTACCGTCTGAATCTGAAAGGTTCCATTGGTCTTGTGATCGGTAACGAAGGCGAAGGCGTGAGCCGGCTTGTGAAAGAGAAATGTGATATGATCGCATCAATCCCGATGAAAGGTGATATCGATTCTCTCAATGCATCGGTTGCTGCCGGTGTACTGGCTTACGAGATTGTGAGACAGAGACTTGGCGTGAAATAAATAGAAATGACGAAGGAGTGCTGTATGACAGCACTCCTTTTTGCCATGAACGTTGTAATCGAAGTTCTCATATGATATTGAACAGCTAATCCTCCAGTGTATATACCTGATACATATTGGACCAGGGATTTCCGATGATGTAGCTTGTGTAGACACGACCCGGCTGCACATTGAAACGGTAAGTGAGCAGTGGATTGTTGATGGCACAACCGGTACAATTTCCACCCACAATGGCTGACAGGATCAGAACGGGCAGTTCATTGAAGGATGAAATATTAACCTGTGATCCGGTCACGAAGAAGGTGTAATTGCCGGAAGAGGCCTGTTTAAATGTAGTGACCTCCTTGTACCCGATTCCGCCGAAGACAATCTGATTATTAAAGAGTCTTACATCATAGGAAGAGCCACTGTAGGACATATTTGCAACACGGATACAGCCGTAACCGGAGGGGACGTTGGTGCAGCCCATATCGGAAACTTTACTGATCGTGATTCCGCCGGAATGATCCAGGAGTACCATGGTGACTTTTTCACCGGATATAAAAGCGAGGGTCTGTTGGTAAAGGACGGGACCGTTAGTACGACGTACCATCACGTTATGGAAACCGTCAGAGACGGATACATAATTGGAAACTGTCGCAAAGGTGGAGCCGGAGAAAACATTCTGCCCATCGATCAGTACATCCAGATTCATGTTGTTGGTGGTTGCATTTAAAAAGCGAACATGGCTATAGTAGGGAGAAGATGGATTTCCCGGATTTGGCAAAGGAAACAACGGAAAGTCCGGTCTGAAATCCGGCCAATTCATACTTGGACCCGGAAATGCAGGACGACCTCCTTCCGGAGCGATTGGAGTGGTTGGAATGTTGGCATCGTCATCTCCCGGATATGCGGGCGTTCCTCCCGGAGGGGCTATCGGTGTTGTTGGGATTCCTGCAAGGTCATTCCAGGAGGCTGTTGCAGCTGCGCGTTCTTCTGCGTTGGAAGGTGTATTGTTACTGGTGTCTGGCATTATGCACCTCATTGTTTTTGATATAGAGTATGCTTGGTGAAGCAAAAAAGTTCCGGTAAAATCCGGTTGACAAAAGGCAGGAGTCATGATAATATAACATAGGTTTTTAAAACTGCTGATGTGGCTCAGCGGTAGAGCACTTCCTTGGTAAGGAAGGGGTCGGCGGTTCAATTCCGCTCATCAGCTGATAAAGGCAAGAACTTTAGAAAATAAAGTTTTTGCCTTTTTTTGTTAAGAAAAATCTATATTTATTGTATTTCATAAGCATAGTGCTATAATATAAGAATGCCATCATGACGCAGGGAGAATCCAATACGATTCTCCCTGAAAATTTCATGTAAAGTAAGAGGTAAGGGGAATTATGAAGAAATCGTATGAAATGGACATGTGTAATGGTCCGATCTTGAGCAAGGTGCTTGTCTATGCATTCCCGCTCATGTTGTCCGGTGTGCTGCAGCTGTTGTTTAATGCAGCAGATGTGATTGTTGTAGGAAGATTTGCAGGTAGTCAGTCACTTGCGGCAGTTGGTTCAACGACTGCGTTGATCAACCTGTTGGTAAATGTCTTTTTGGGTCTGTCTGTCGGTGTCAATGTTCTTGTGGCACAGTATTACGGTGCAAAAAAGGACGAAGACGTGAATGAAACAGTTCACACAGCGATCGCAGTCAGTTTGGTTTCCGGCGTTATCTTGATTTTTATCGGACTGGTGGCAGCAAGACCTCTTCTTGAGTTGATGGGAACACCGTCAGATGTTATTGAGAAATCAACAATCTATATGCAGATATACTTTGCAGGTATGCCGGTTGTTATGCTGTACAATTTCGGCAGCGCTGTTCTCCGTGCGATCGGTGATACAAAAAGACCTTTGTATTTCCTTACAGTCGCTGGTGTGGTCAATGTAGCACTCAATATTTTCTTTGTTACACAGTTACATATGGATGTGGCCGGAGTTGCTCTTGCAACGGTTCTTTCGCAGATTATTTCTGCCGGACTTGTGGTTCGCTGTCTGATGAAGAGTGAAGGCTGCCTTAAACTTCAGCTGAATAAACTGAAGATCAACGTATATAAATTGAAGCGTATCGTCAAGGTGGGACTCCCGGCAGGTATGCAGGGCGCGATCTTCTCGATCTCCAACGTTTTGATCCAGTCGTCGGTCAACTCTTTTGGATCGATTGCTATGGCAGGAAATACCGCGTCCAGCAATATCGAGGGCTTCATCTATACGGCGATGAATGCTCTCTACCAGACAAACTTGAGTTTTACAAGCCAGAACTATGGAGGAAGAAAATTCAGCCGATTAAACCGCATCACATTAACATGTCTTGGTGTTGTTATGGTAGTTGGACTGACCCTTGGATTGTCTGCGTATGCAGCCGGCGAATTCCTGCTGGGAATTTATTCCTCTGATCCGGAAGTGGTTCAGTACGGTATGAATCGTATGGCAGTATTTGGATCTACATATTTCATCGGTGGAATGATGGATGTTATGGTGGGCTCCCTTCGCGGTATCGGTTATTCAATTCTTCCGATGTGTGTGTCCCTGATCGGTGTTTGTGCGATGAGAATCCTGTGGATCTATACGGTGTTCCAGTGGAGCCACAGTTTGCGGACTCTCTATATTTCTTACCCGATCACATGGATCATAACTGTGACAGTACATATTATCTGTTTCCTGATTGTTCGCAAGAAACTTCCGAAGGAAGACATGGATTAAATTTATAATTATTTCACATAGATCCCTCTTGTCTGTTTAGACGGGAGGGATTAAAATTTCCTTAGAAAGAAAGAGAGGGAAAACAATGAAACGTTACAAGAAGTATATTACTCCCTATTTAAGTGCCTTTATCCTTGGACCGATCATGATGATCACCGAGGTTATCGGTGAAGTTATGCTGCCCAAACTGATGTCCATGATCATCAACAATGGTATTGCCAATCGTGATGTGACATATATCACAAAAATGGGTATTTTGATGCTGATCGTGGTAGCTCTTATGGCATTCGGGGGAATCATGGGTGCATATTTTGCATCAAAGGCATCGATTTCCTTTGCAAGTGATCTCAGAAGGGATGTGTTCGCGAAGGTTCAGCAGTTCTCATTCCGAAATATCGACGATTTCAGTACCGGTTCACTGGTAACCAGACTGACGAACGATATTACGCAGATTCAGGGCGTGGTAATGATGTGCCTTCGAATGGCACTTCGTTCACCTGGTATGTTTATCGGTGCTCTGATCATGGCGTTCAGCATCAATAAAAAACTGGCACTGATCATTCTGATCGTGATTCCAATCTTAACGATTGCGATCATGACGATCATGAAGCTTGCATTTCCTCGTTTTGAAGTGATGCAGAAGAAACTGGATGCACTGAACTCCGGTATTCAGGAGACACTGACCAATGTTCGTGTTGTGAAATCTTTCGTCCGTGAAGAACATGAAATCAAGAAATTTTCAGCGCTGAATAAAGACTTAAAAGATACCAGCATGGGTGCGATGAAAATCGTTATTGCGAATATGCCGGTTATGATGTTGGCTATGAACATCACAACCATGGCGGTTGTCTGGTACGGCGGAAACTTGATCATCGGCGGTGACATGCCGGTTGGTGATCTCAGTGCTTTTATCGGATACATTACACAGATTCTGATGTCTTTAATGATGCTTTCCATGATCTTTCTCAATGCATCAAGAGCAGGAGTTTCTTTAAAACGCATCAATGAAGTACTTGATACTGAGATTGATCTGAATGATGATCTTGCTTCTCAGAAAGAAAAGGAAGTAAACGAAGGCCGAGTTGAATTTAAAGATGTGAGCTTTGCATATACAGGAGAACACGGACTTGGTGAGACTGTGTTGGAACATGTGAGTTTTACCGCAGAGCCGGGGCAGACGATCGGTATCATTGGCGCTACAGGAAGCGGAAAGACGTCTCTTGTCCAGCTGATTCCGCGCCTGTACGATGTGACGGAAGGTCAGGTTTTGGTGGATGGTGTGGATGTTCGTGAATACTCGCTGAAGAATCTCCGAAACGGTGTTGGCATGGTTCTCCAGAAGAATGTTCTCTTCTCGGGATCTATTGAAGAAAACTTAAAGTGGGGCGACGAAGATGCATCTTTTGAAGAAGTAAAAGCTGCTGCGGAAAGTGCTCAGGCGGATGGCTTTGTATCGTCCTTCCAGTTGGGTTACAATACATCTTTGGATCAGGGAGGCACCAATGTTTCCGGAGGTCAGAAACAGCGACTCTGTATTGCCCGTGCTTTATTAAAGAAACCAAAGATTTTAATTCTTGATGACTCTACCAGTGCAGTTGACACGGCAACAGAAGCAAAAATCCGTGAGTGTTTTGCCAATGAACTGAAAGATACGACAAAACTGATCATTGCACAGAGAATCACATCCATACAGGATGCAGATCTGATCCTTGTACTGGATGATGGAAAAGTGATTGGTATGGGAACCCATGAAGAACTTGTAAATACCTGTGATGCATACGAAGAAATCTACACGACCCAGATGGGATCGCAGATGGGCAGTGTGGCTGCCATTGAGGAAGCTTTGGCAGAAGTGGAGATGGGACAGGAGGTGATGGCGTAATGACGAGAGCAGAAAGAGAACAAAGCCTGAAGCAAAGGTATGGCAATCGCATGGCCAGCACCCAGAAACGCGGTCCGGGTCCAGGCGGCCCCGGCAGAGGTCCTGGTCGAGGACCGGCAGCGAGAGGCGGAGGAAAGCCCAAAAACAGTAAGGAAACAATTAAAAGACTTCTAAAATATCTGGAGCAGGACCGTTTGATGCTTGTAATAGCGTTTGTTTGTGTCATTGCAAATACAATAGCAGGTCTTGCCGGTTCTTATATGCTGCGTCCGATTATCAACACATACATCGTCCCGACGGACGGAAGCAGAGGCAGTGCCGCAGGACTTTTTGGAGGTCTGGCTGTGCTTGGACTCGTATATTTGATCGGTGTGGTGGCAAATTACCTGCAGGCAAGGATCATGTTGTCAGTAGCGCAGGGGGCTCTTCTTAAGATCCGTACAGATCTGTTTGAGAAGATGCAGAATCTTCCGGTAAAATTCTATGATCGTAACTCCAACGGTGATCTGATGAGCCGCTTTACCAATGATGTGGATACGGTTGGTATGATGCTGAGCAATACTTTGGTACAGTTGTTTTCCGGAATTCTCAGTATCATCGGTACGTTCGCTTTGATGTTATATACAAATGTTGTTTTAACCGTGATCACAATTGTGATGCTCCCGCTGATGATGCGTGCGGCCGGATTTGTTGCCGGAAGAAGCCGGAAATACTTCAGCGCACAGCAGGCAGCACTGGGTGCCATGAACGGTTATATTGAGGAGACGATCACCGGCCAGAAAGTGGTGAAAGTGTTCTGTCATGAGGAGATCGCGGAGGAAGAATTTGATATCCTAAATAAAGATCTCCGTAATAAGCAGATCAGAGCCCAGTTTCTCGGTGGTCTTATGGGACCGGTTATGGGAAATCTGAGCCAGGTAAACTATGCATTGACTGCATGTGTTGGCGGTATTCTCTGTGTACTGAAAGGATTTGACGTGGGCGGTCTGACGGTGTTCCTTAATTTTTCCAGACAGTTTTCCCGCCCGATCAATGAGATTTCCATGCAGGTAACCAATGTGTTTTCTGCGCTGGCAGGTGCTGAGCGTGTCTTTGCGGTTATGGATTCAGAATCGGAGCTGCCGGATGATGTGGATGCAGTTTCTATGGAAGGAATGCGCGGACATGTGGCTTTGGAGCATGTCACATTCGGTTATGATCCGGAAAAGGTGATCTTAAAGGATATCAGTCTTTACGCAAAACCGGGACAGAAGATCGCATTTGTCGGCTCTACCGGTGCCGGAAAGACGACAATCACGAATCTGATCAATCGTTTCTATGATATTCAGGGAGGTTCCATTACCATAGACGGTGTGGATATCCGCCATATCAAGCGAGATGAACTGCGTAAAAATATTGCGATGGTATTGCAGGATACCCATTTGTTTACCGGTACAGTTATGGAAAATATCCGTTACGGACGTTTGGATGCGACGGACGAGGAAGTGATCGCGGCTGCGAAGACGGCATCTGCCCATTCGTTTATCATGCGACTGCCGAAGGGGTATGATACGGTTTTGGAAAGCGATGGCGCAAACCTCAGCCAGGGACAGAGACAGCTTCTCAATATTGCCCGGGCAGCAGTGTCAAAGGCGCCGATATTAATCTTAGATGAGGCGACCAGTTCCGTTGATACGAGAACAGAAAAGCATATTGAACGAGGCATGGACCAGCTGATGGAAGATCGAACCACCTTTGTCATTGCCCATCGCCTGTCAACGGTGCGAAATGCCAATGCGATTATGGTATTGGAGAATGGTCAGATCATCGAACGTGGCGATCACGACGACCTTTTGAGACAAAAAGGCAGATATTATGAACTTTATACAGGAATAACGGAACTTGATTAAGTATTGTTCTTTTTTTAAAACAATGAGCGAAAAGTTACGATTTCCTTAATTTGTATAAGGATTGATAATTGTTTTAGCATGTCAGTTGTGCTATAATTATTTTCGATGGGTACAATGTAATTTTTAAGAGAAAGAAGGTTTGATGAATGGGTCTGAAGACATTTATAGGTGGCATTCATCCGTTCGAAGGAAAAGAAATGTCTGCCGATAAGCCGATTCAGGTGCTTTTCCCGAAGGGGGATCTTGTGTTCCCGCTGTCTCAGCATATCGGTGCTCCGGCAAAACCGATCGTAGCAAAAGGCGATAAGGTATTGGTTGGTCAGAGAATCGCAGAAGCAGGTGGTTTTATCTCTGCTCACGTGATCAGCTCTGTTTCCGGTACGGTTAAGGGAATTGAACCGCGTCTGGTTGCGAATGGCGCGATCTTACAGTCTATCGTTATTGAAAATGATGGTGAATACAAAACAGTAGAAGGTTTTGGTGAAAAGAGGGATTACACAAAACTTTCCAAGCAGGAGATCCGTGATATCGTTAAAGATGCAGGTATCGTAGGTCTCGGCGGTGCCGGTTTCCCGACTAATGTAAAACTGACACCGAAGGACGAGAGTGCGATCGATTATGTTATTGTAAACGCAGCAGAGTGTGAGCCGTATCTGACCTCCGACTATCGTGTTATGATGGAACAGCCGGAGAAACTGATCGGTGGTCTGAAAGTTATCCTCAGACTTTTTGATAACGCAAAAGGTGTCATCGGTATTGAGGAGAATAAACCGGAAGCGATCAAGAAGCTTCAGGAGATGGTAAAAGATGAGCCGAGAATTGAAGTATGTCCGCTTCAGACAAAGTATCCGCAGGGTGGTGAGCGTTTCCTGATCTACGCTGTAACAGGCGGCAGAGAGATCAACTCCATAATGCTTCCTGCAGATGCCGGCTGTGTTGTAGACAACGTAGATACAGTGGTTGCTATTTATAATGCAGTTTGTGAATCCAGACCGCTGATCAGAAGAATTATCACAGTAACCGGTGATGCGATCCAGAATCCGCAGAACTTTGAGGTAAGACTTGGTCAGAATTACGAAGAGCTTCTGGAAGCAGCAGGCGGCTTTAAGGCTGAGCCGGAGAAGATCATTTCCGGTGGTCCTATGATGGGACAGGCTCTGTTTACATTAAATGTTCCGGTTATGAAGAACTCTTCCGCACTGACATGTTTCACAAAGGACGAGGTTGCTGCCAACGCAGAATCTCCGTGTATCCGTTGCGGTCGCTGTGTGGATGTCTGTCCGGGCCATGTGGTTCCGCAGATGCTTATGGCAGCTGCAGAGCGTCACGACCTTGCAATGTTTGAAAAATTAAATGGTATGGAGTGCTGTGAATGCGGTTCCTGTACCTTTATCTGTCCGGCTCACAGACCGTTGACACAGGCATTCAAAGAGATGCGTAAAGCGGTTATGGCTGAGAGAAGAAAGAAAGCGTAGGAGGTGTCACAAATGAGTAAATTATTAAATGTTTCGTCCTCACCTCATGTACGCTCTAAAGTGTCCACTCAGAATATTATGTTCGATGTGGCGCTTGCTATGGTCCCGGCTACAATCTGGGGTGTGATTCAGTTTGGTTTTTATTCTCTTCTTGTAGTCGCTGCGACTGTACTTTCCTGTGTACTCAGCGAATACCTGTATGAGGTTCTTATGAAGAAACCGGTTACCATCAGTGACGGCAGTGCACTGGTTACCGGTATGATCCTTGGTCTCAATATGCCGCCGACAATCCCGCTGTGGATCCCGTGCCTTGGCGGTGCATTCGCGATCATCGTTGTAAAACAGCTTTATGGCGGTCTTGGTCAGAACTGGATGAACCCGGCTCTGGCAGCCAGATGTTTCCTGCTGATCTCCTTCGCAGGTGCTATGACACAGTTTACGGATCCGGCTACTGATGCGATCGCAAGTGCGACTCCGATGGCAGTTCTCAAAGCCGGCGGTGAAGTCGATGTGATGGGCATGTTCATCGGTACAATCCCGGGTACCA
>JAFSFU010000178.1 GCA_017435025.1 Lachnospiraceae bacterium
ATGAGACCGTCAGATGTCAAAGCTTCAATACGTCTTACACCAGCTGCAATACCTGCCTCAGAAAGGATCTTAAAGGAACCGATCGCATTTGTATTGGAAACGTGTGTACCGCCACAAAGCTCTGTGGAGAACTCACCCATCTTAACCACACGAACAGACTCGCCATACTTCTCACCGAAGAGAGCCATAGCGCCTGTCTTCTTTGCATCTTCCAGGCTCATTTCCTGTGTGATGATCTCGAGACCGGTCTTGATCTCATTGTTTACGATCTCTTCGACCCTCTTGATCTCTTCTGCAGTCATAGCAGAGAAATGAGTAAAGTCGAAGCGAAGTCTGTCTTTTGTTACAAGGGATCCAGCCTGCTCTACATGTCCGCCAAGGACAAGGCGAAGAGCTTTGTGGAGAAGGTGTGTTGCGGAATGGTTTCTTGCAGTCAGTGCACGATTCTGTTCATTTACTTTTAATGTAACAGTTTCGCCATTCTGGAACATTCCCTTCACTACTTTACCAACATGGCCAACTTTGCCGCCCTGTAATTTAATTGTATCTTCAACAACGAATTCTGCGTTTTCAGTCACGATCACACCGATATCGCCCTGCTGACCGCCCATAGTCGCATAGAACGGAGTCTCTTTTACAAGGATTGTACCGATCTGACCATCTGTAAGAGCCTGTACGATCTCATCTTCTGTTGTGAGAACAGTGATCTCGGAGTCAAATGTAAGATTGTCATAACCAACGAACTCTGTTGTGATCGCAGCGTCGATGGACTGGTAAACAGTGACATCTGCACCCATGTAGTTTGTTGTCTTTCTTGCTTTTCTTGCTTTTTCCTTCTGCTCTTTCATACAAGCAGCGAAACCATCTTCGTCAACTTCAAAGTTTCTCTCTTCCAGGATTTCTTTTGTAAGATCAAGCTGGAATCCGTAAGTATCATAAAGCTTGAATGCGTCTGCACCGGAAAGTTTTGTTGTTCCTTCTGCCTTCATAGCTTCTTCCATATCTGCAAGGATAGCAAGACCCTGGTCGATGGTCTTATTGAACTTGTCCTCTTCCTCTGTAAGAACCTTGAAGATCATCACTTTCTTCTCTTCCAGCTCCGGGTAACCGTCTTTGGAAAGAGCGATTACAGTATCAGAAAGGTTCGCAAGGAACTTGCCCTCAATACCAAGTTTTCTGCCGTGACGAGCTGCACGTCTTAACAGTCTTCTAAGTACATATCCACGACCTTCGTTGGACGGCATAATACCGTCGGAGATCATGAATGTACAGGATTTGATGTGGTCTGTTACGATACGGATGGAAACATCTGTCTCGTACTCTTTCAGATATTCTTTACCGGAAATCTCACATACTCTGTCAAGAAGAGCCTTGTTTGTATCTACAGTAAACAGGGAGTCAACGTCCTGAACAACAACTGCCAGACGTTCAAGACCCATACCTGTATCGATATTCTTTTTCGGAAGTTCTTCGTAATTACCTTTACCGTCGCTCTCGAACTGTGTGAATACGTTGTTCCATACTTCGATATAACGGTCACATTCACAGCCCACCTTACAGTCCGGGCTGCCGCAGCCATATTTCTCACCACGGTCATAGTAGATTTCAGAACACGGACCGCACGGACCGGAACCATGCTCCCAGAAGTTATCTTCCTTACCGAAACGGAAAATTCTATCAGCCGGGATACCTACTTCTTTATTCCAGATATCAAACGCCTCATCATCCTCTAAATATACGGACGGATAGAGACGATCTGCTTCCAGACCAACCACTTCTGTTAAAAACTCCCAGGACCAGTGAATTGCTTCTCTTTTAAAGTAATCACCGAAAGAGAAGTTACCTAACATCTCGAAGAATGTGCCGTGACGTGCTGTCTTACCGATATTTTCAATATCGCCTGTACGAATACATTTCTGGCAGGTACACATTCTTGTTCTCGGCGGAATTTCCTGACCTGTGAAGTACGGCTTTAACGGAGCCATACCTGCATTGATTAAAAGCAAGCTATTGTCATTGTGCGGAACAAGAGAATAGCTGCCCTTTGCAAGATGTCCTTTGCTCTCGAAGAAATCAAGGAACATTTTTCTTAATTCATTAACACCATATTTCTGCATGGGTTTTAGCCTCCTGGTTACTGATTATTCTTTTTATCTCTGAATTTTTTACCGCATACGATTCCCGCAAACGCAATTGCGCCCAGGATAACAAACTTAACAGCGGATTCCGTTAAACTAATAAAAAAAGCTGTCATTACGCCTCCTAATTCCGGCAGTCTATGCTAATTCAGACGCCTGTGCTGTCTTATCAAAATCTTTGCACAACAATATAACATATATCATAATCGGAAAATTAAATATATGCAAGAAAAATTTTATTCTTTTAAATCTAAAACTTCACGGTATTCTTCTACCAGCCAATAACAGCGATCCTTCGTCATCTGTGTCAATGTCTGAAGATAATCGGTACTCTGCATGGCTTTATTCTTTGCTGCAGACATAGATTTATTTGCATACATATCACGTTCTTTGATCCACTCCATCTCCGAAGCATTCAATTGGTCCGCCTCGTCTCCGTTCAGCCGGTCGCGAATCGTAGAATATACAAGATTCAGTTCATGCTCCCATAAGACATGCTCCTGTTCGGCAGCAGAATAATACGCACCCGCATGCTCGGGATTCGCCATATCCCAAAATGTCAAAGCGCTCGTTTCAGCCAGAGAAAAGCGATCGAGGAAATAATCACTATCAATATTTTCCTGCACATATTTTTCTTCCATATGAGGTCCTTCTTCCTCGATCAAAGGATCCAGAGGGGATTTCGGCGCTTTGGGCGCCGCCATCATCTCCTCTTCAGCAACTGTCGAAAAATCTGCAGCTTCATTTACCGCGCTGTCGAAGAGAACTGCTTCTGTTTCCATGATTTCCGAATCATATACCTCGAATTCTTCCATAGCTGCAGCCGGGGCCGCTTCCCCTGCATCCTGATCAACCACATCCGTCATACCGGAGTCAGTCACTGTCGCCTCTTCCGCTGCCATTTCCGGTATGGTTTCCTCAATCCCTCTCATCATCGACTCCACTGCTCCCATGCCGGAAGTGATCGGAATCGAAGTATCCATAACGTTCGCAATGGCCGCGGCTTCCACACCATTCGAAGAAACAAAATCATTCGTCATCTTCGTTACGGAAACCCCGACCACCAGAATACATATGATTGCTATCCACATACCAATTCGTCTGTTCATGTATTCTTTGTCCTTTCTTTCTAAGGTAAAGATAGCATAAACACGAATGATTGTGAACCAAAATATGAAATTAGTAATATATTGTAAGATTCTTGTAATAAATGTAATCAATTCAGACGGCGAGGTAAGAGGGGTAAGAGCACGTTCTAAGTTTTACTTATAAACATGCTCTTACCCCTCTTACCTCATCGGAGGAATCTCCGATGCTTCTTGTCAGGCACCAGCCTGGCAAGAAGACACGCCGCATAATACAAGGTTATAATTACACACCAGAATCAACAAGCAGATTCCCACCATCGGCAGCAGCTGTCGCAAGACGGTCACACCGTTCATTTTCCGGATGTCCGTCATGTCCGCGAACCCAGAAAAAAGAGACCTGATGAGGTTCCATTGCTTTCAGGAGACGTTTCCACAGATCCACGTTTTTTACCGGACCGCTCTTCGGACGATTCCAGTTGTTCTTCACCCAGCTGTCGATCCACTTCTGATTAAATGCATCAACAAGATAACGGGAATCAGAATAGAGGTCCACTTGACACGGCCGGTTTAATGCTTCCAGCCCCACGATCGCAGCCATCAGCTCCATACGGTTGTTGGTAGTTTTTACATATCCGGCGGACATCTCTTTTTCGTGGAGCGCTCCCTGCTTGTCCACGAACTGCAATACCGCACCATAGCCGCCCGGCCCGTCGGGATTCCCGCGGGCCGCGCCATCTGTATATAAAGTTACTTTCATTGTCTAAAATTTCCTTCCGTTTACATATCCCATTTATCACACAATGCCTGGATTTCCGCTGTAAACTTTTTAATATCCTTATTCGTACAGTCACGATTCTTTGTGATCACGCGCATAAGTCTTTCACCGGCATTGACAAGAAGTGCAAAGATATCACGATTCGCTTTCTGCCTCGGAGTTTCTTTTTTAATCGGAATACCAATGGTCTGTGCGATCCACTTTCCTTCTGCCAGATCATAAACCGAGCCTGAGAAAGGTGCATCAGCCTTATAACCATATTCATTTCGAAGCAGTGAAGCAAATGCTGTACAGGATGAATCATCACCATGAACAACAAATACCTGCTCCGGTTTTTGCAGATCAAACCGTTCAAGCCATTCAATCAGACCTTCTCTGTCCGCATGTCCGGAAATACCATCTAACTGCTCAATTCTAGCCTCCACATCGATGGATTCGCCAAACAGCTTGACAAGCTTTGTACCTTCTACCAGTGCGCGTCCAAGTGTACCAATCGCCTGATAACCAGCAAACAGAACCGTACACTCCGGTCTCCAGAGATTATGTTTCAAGTGGTGACGAATACGTCCGGCATCACACATACCGGCAGCGGAGATGATTACCTTTGGTTTCATATCAAAATTGATCGCCTTGGAATCATCACTGGTAATAGAAAGCTTCAATCCCGGGAATGTGATTGGGTTGATGCCGCGATTGACCAGATCCATGGCTTCCTCGTCAAAACACTCCGAAATATTCTTATTAAATACGTTGGTTGCCTCAACCGCCATCGGGCTGTCCACATACACTTCAAATCCATCATGACCATGGATTAGATTCTCTTCTTTGATCTTACGCATAAAGTAGAGAATTTCCTGTGTACGACCTACAGCGAATGCCGGGATCACCAGATTTCCGCCTTTATCTAAAGTTTCCTGAAGAATATTGGCAAGCTCATCAATGTGTTCATGGGTGCGGTCATGACTGCGATCGCCGTAAGTACTCTCCATAACCACATAATCCGCATCACGGATATAGGACGGATCTTTAATCAGCGGTTTATTTTTGTTACCGATGTCACCGGAGAAAACAATCTTTTTGCTGATTCCCTCCTCCTCGATCCAAACCTCGATTGATGAGGATCCAAGCAAATGTCCCACATCGGTAAAGCGAACCTTAATTCCTTCTGCAATCGTAAGAATATCTCCGTAATGGCACGGTACAAAATGTTTAAGAACACCTTCCGCATCTGCCATCGTAAAGAGAGGAACTACCTGCTCTTTGCCTGCACGCATAGCCTTTCGGTTCTTCCACTCTGCCTCCATTTCCTGGATGTGAGCACTATCCTTTAACATAATGATACTGAGGTCGTACGTGGCCCAGGTCGTCAGTACCTGTCCCTTAAAACCTCTCGCATACAGCAGAGGCAAAAGACCTGCATGGTCAATATGCGCATGGGTCAGAAGGACAAAATCCACATCGGAACACGCAATCGGAAGTTCCGCATTTTCAAAGGTGTTTCCTCCCTGCTCCATACCGTAATCCACCAAAATATGTTTTCCGCAAGCTTCCAGGTAATGGCAGCTTCCTGTTACTTCATGGGCGGCTCCTATAAACGTTAATCTCACAGTCATACCTCCTCGCAAGAATACTTGTTACAGTCGCGCTCCCCCAGACACGACCATAAATTATCATTTGTTTCTAATCTAATTATACTATTTTTCAGATAATAATGCAAATCATTCCACCATTACTGTCATTGATAATTTTCTGCAAGGTATCCTGCAGCTTCGACTGGCACTCCTCCGTCATCTGCGAAATTTTTGCCTGCATCCCGTCTTCGACGATCTGTTCCACAGATTTCCCAAAAATGTTTGTTTCCCACACACCATCCTCGGAGGACTCATTGTTTTTTATGTATGCGATCAAATCCTTCGCCTGCTGTTCACTTCCTACGATCGGTGCGATCTCCGTTTCTACATGTGCCTTAATCAGGTTGATCGACGGAGCA
>JAFSFU010000179.1 GCA_017435025.1 Lachnospiraceae bacterium
AGCTGATCAATAACAACGTTCTTGATGTGGATGCTTTTTCTGCATTGGAAGCCTCTCAGGTAGAGCGAAATATCCATGAAAAGTACAGTAAGGCCAGAGATCTGGTCATGAACTTAATACGAGTGGAATTGATGAATCCAAATGCTACGCAGCTTGGTGACCTTCCAGAAGATATGTTTGCATATATGCAATATATATACTCATTCCTGGTGGCGGATGGAATCATCCAGACAGATCGAATCGATCAAGATTCAGATGCTTATAAGAATTGGAAAAATGATACGATCAGCCTCAGAGATTATCTGTATACAGGTATTGCAGACAGCTGGATTGACACTACGGGTCTTGCTATCGAGTCGAAGTATTCAGATTCGGATCATATTTATCAGGTGATCGTGGATTACGTAATGGAGAACCTGAGGAACGACACAGCGTTTGCTAAAAAAATATATCGCTATCTGATCAATGATAATACGGTAACAGGAAAAGAACTGTGTTTGGCATTATACTCGCAGAATGTTCTCGCCTATGATGAAAATGAAGTACGCCTTCTTGAGGTGGGCGGTGATGAATATGCCTATCAGTTTTTAAAACAAAAAATTGCGGATATTGAG
The DNA here is from genome assembly GCA_017435025.1 of Lachnospiraceae bacterium. The sequence continues at coordinate 615 of JAFSFU010000179.1, forward strand.
ATCACTCCGGCGCAGCTGGCACTGGATCCTTGTTCTGCGAGCTGTGTGATCACAGATGTAAATTCAGGTGAAGTTCGTGCACTTGTCACATATCCTAGCTATGATAATAATAAGTTTTCAGGAACGGTCGATGCGGAATACTATAATAAATTAAATAATGATCTGTCCCTTCCATTGTTTAATAATGCAACACAGGCGCAGAAGGCGCCAGGTTCTACGTTTAAACCGATTATTGCTGTTGCAGCACTGGAAGAAGGCGTGGTGAATCTGGTAGAGACAGTCAACTGTACCGGTCAGTATCAGGAAATTTCCCCTTATATGAAATGTTGGGTGTATCCGAGCATGCATGGACCATTGGATGTGGAACACGGTATCATGAATTCTTGTAACGTGTTTTTTGCAGAGATGGGGCATCGTTTTTCCCTTGATTCGAATGGCAACTACGATCCGGAACGAGGTATTGAAGTGATCCAGAAGTATGCGTCTATGTTTGGATTAAACGAAACAACCGGAATTGAAATTTCTGAAAAATCACCTCAAATGACTAATGAAAAACCGGAAGCGTCCTCCATCGGACAGGGTACAAACTCTTATTCTAATGTTCAGCTTGCACGTTATGTGACCGCGATGGCTAACAGAGGAAATGTTTATAATTTGAGTTTGCTGGATAAGATGACAGATTCTAAAGGAAATTTAATAAAAGATTTTACTCCGGAAATCCGATCTCATATTGATATCGCAGATACCACCTGGAACATTGTTCAAAGTGGTATGAGAAAGGTGATCTCGGATGGTTCAGCGAAAAAAATCTTCAGTGATCTGGAAATTGATATTGCCGGTAAGACCGGTACTGCGGAGGAAGTTAAGAACGGACATAAGATCAACCATGCGTTCTTTGTATCCTTTGCTCCTTATCAGGCCCCGGAAGTTGCTGTGACCGTAAATATTCCATACGGATATTCTTCGTCTCATGCTGCTACGGCTGCTAAGAATATCTATCGCTATTATTATGGATATACGGATCTGGATTATGTATTGAATAATAGCGCATTAAACGTATCCGATGTCGAAATCGGAGATTAATGATAGGAGGGATTCCTTAATGCGAAATGCCGTTGTGATCAAAGGAAATAAAGCCGGTATGCTTGTATATCTGGATCCGGAGATTCCCTTTGAAGATGTAATCCTGGCATTAGAGAAAAAATTCAGAGAAACATCCCGTTTCTGGGGAAATGCGCAAATGACATTGACACTGGAAGGCCGTTCTCTGACTGCAGAAGAAGAATTCCGTATTGTAAATACAATTACTGAGAACTCCAGTATCGAAATTATGTGTCTGATTGATTCTGATGCAAATCGAATCGAACGATGTGAAAAGGCATTGAATGAGAAACTTATGGAACTGTCCTCTAATACGGGACAGTTCTATAAGGGAAATTTGAAAAGTGGAGATGTCCTGGAATCAGAGGCAAGTATTGTGATTATTGGTGATGTCGAAAAAGGAGCCCGTGTCATTGCAAAGGGGAATGTTATTGTTCTTGGTTCCTTAAAAGGAAGTGTTCAGGCTGGTGTGTCCGGAAACTTAAGTGCGGTTGTTGTGGCTTTTGAAATGGCGCCCAATCAGGTAAAGATTTCCGACATGAATTTGCTGAAAGCACAAAAAGGAAAAAGTCTGGGACGCGGACCTATGATGATTCTGGTAGAAAATGGACGAATTTTTTCGGAACCGATAAAAAAGAGTTTTTTAAGTTCTCTTAATTTCATTTAATACTGGAAATTTTACGAAATTTAATGTAAAATAGTTATGATGGGGTCTTTGTAGTAGATCCTGCGTGAATCACGCAAAAACAACTGAATACAGGAGGATATTCTTATGAGTGAAGTCATTGTTATTACATCCGGAAAAGGGGGTGTAGGCAAGACGACGACCTCTGCGAATGTTGGAACCGGTCTTGCTATGTTGGGAGAAAAAGTGGTCCTTATTGATACTGATATTGGACTTCGCAATCTTGATGTGGTTATGGGGCTGGAGAATCGCATCGTTTACAATCTGGTAGACGTAGTGGAGGGCAACTGTCGTATGAAACAAGCCCTTATAAAAGACAAAAGATATCCGAACCTGTTTTTACTACCGTCGGCACAAACCAGGGACAAGTCTTCCGTATCACCGGGACAGATGCAGAAACTGGTAGACGACTTAAAAGATGAATTTGATTATATTATACTGGATTGTCCGGCCGGAATTGAGCAGGGATTCAAAAATGCAATAGCCGGTGCAGATCGTGCGATTGTAGTGACGACTCCGGAAGTATCGGCGATACGCGATGCAGACCGTATTGTAGGCTTGTTGGAAGCCGATGAAATGAGAAGAATTGATCTGATCATCAATCGTATCCGAATGGATATGGTGAGACGTGGAGATATGATGTCTATGGAAGATGTGACGGATATTCTTGGTATTCCTGTTATCGGAGCGATACCGGATGATGAAGAAATCGTTATTTCCACGAACCAGGGTGAACCGCTGGTTGGATTGAATTCATGGGCTGGACAAGCATATCTCAATATCTGTAAACGGGTACTTGGTCAGGAGGTCCCGATGATCGATCTTGAGAAATCCAGAGGATTCCTGGCGCGTTTCGCAGGGATCCTGAAACGAGCATAAGCAGTGATCAATCTATTAGAAATCCTGACGAAAAAGAATTCCGGTCTGATTGCAAAGAAACGCCTTCAATTTGTATTGATTGCGGATCGTGCAGGCTGTACCCCGGAGATTCTTGAAATGATCAAAGACGATATGATAAAAGCCATTTCAAAATACATGGAAATTGATACGAACGGGATCGATATAAAGATTACAAAGATGGAAGAGCGGGAATATCCGGGACAACTTCCTGTTCTATATGTGAGTATGCCGGTTCGTGTTCTTCTCACGAAGGAGAATTATCTGTAATGTTTTCGGAATACAATTTCAGAAATTATAACATCAAACTGCTGTTTTCTGTTCTGGCTTTGAATGGTGTTGGTTTGCTTGTTATTAACAGTGCGGTTGCAGGTGATCAGTCGTATATAAATAGACAGCTGATCGGTCTGTTTGGCGGTTTGGTGATAGCGATAGTGTTATCCTTGATCGATTATCGCTATATACTAAAATTCTCATTAGTTATTTATTTGGTTTGTATTGCAATTCTGCTCGCTGTACTTTTGGCAGGACAGTTGGGTGGTCAGGGTGGTGGATCCAGACGCTGGATTACGCTTCCTGTTATCGGAAGGTTTCAACCTTCGGAATTTGTTAAAATAGGTTTGATCGTTGTCTTTTCCTGGTTCCTGAATAAGAACCAGGAAAGGATCGATCATCCGTTTACTTTGTTAACTGTCGCTTTGCTGGCGGCTGTTCCGTTACTTTTGATCTTAGAGCAGCCGGATCTATCTACCAGTATCGTTATTGTTGTCATGATCCTTTGTCTGATCTTTGTTTCGGGGATTAGCTATAAATGGATTATAGGTGCGTTAGCCGTTGGTATACCGGGAATCAGTCTGGTTCTGTATTTAGCTCAGATCAATATGCTCCCGTTTTTACAACCATATCAGGTAAGACGTATTTTGGCATTTATCAATCCAGGTAAATATGCGGACCTGAATCTTCAGCAGGACAACTCGAAAATGGCGATAGGCTCCGGACAGTTATATGGAAAAGGCCTGTATAATGATACAGCGATTTCGGTGAAGAATGGAAATTTCTTATCAGAAGAACATACGGATTTTATCTTTTCTGTAATCGGAGAAGAATTGGGATTTGTAGGATGTATGATCGTGCTTGCATTGTTCCTGCTGTTTATATTCGAATGTTTTCATATGGCAGGAAAGGCGAGAGATATGGCCGGCAAACTGATATGTACCGGTATGGCAGCTCTGGTGGGCTTCCAGGCGTTTACTAATATTGCAGTTGCGACCGGCATTTTTCCCAACACAGGACTTCCTTTGCCGTTTATCAGTTATGGTGTAAGTTCTCTGGTAAGTCTATATATAGGAGTCGGACTATGTTTGAATGTTGGACTCCAAGAGCATAAACTGGAATTTTAGGAGGAAAATACGATGAATGTAGGATTGATTGCACATGACTCCAAGAAAAAATTAATGCAGAATTTCTGTATCGCTTACAAAGGTATTCTTACAAAGCATAATCTCTATGCAACAGGAACTACCGGAAAACTGATTGAAGAAGTTACGAATCTCAGCGTTCATAAATATCTTCCGGGACATTTGGGTGGAGAACAGCAGATGGGTGCACAGATAGAGAACAATGATATTGATCTTGTTATATTCCTTCGTGATCCATTGGCTCCGAAATCTCATGAGCCGGATGTTAATAAGGCAGTGAAATTATGTGATACCCATAATGTTCCATTGGCAACAAACCTTGCCACAGCTGAATTATTGGTTAAAGCATTGGATCGTGGAGATTTGGAATGGAGAGAAATGTATCGTTAAGAACCCTCTGTGTGCTGAGCATTTTAGCAGTAACAGTTGGTCTGTGCGGTTGTGGAAAAGCCGCAGAAATGGATTATAAATATGTATTTGAAGATCGCCTGGCTCAATTTGAGGGAATTGAGTCAGACGATTTTGTCACTGCATTTGCTGATTCCATTTGTGTACTGAAAGGTTCCGCCGAAGAAGTGATAACTTTAACGGCGGATGCAGCGGCAGTACTTGATTTGGATGGCGGTACAGCAATTTATGAACAAAACGCATTAGAGCGAATGAATCCGGCCAGTACAACAAAGATCATGACAGCCATTGTTGCATTAAAATATGGAAATCTTGAGGATATGGTGACTGTCACGGAAGATGCAATCATCACGGAGCCCGGTTCTTCTATGGCTGGTGTAGTCCCGGGGGATCAGATCACACTGAAAGACCTCCTTTATGGTTTGATGATTCCGTCCGGTAATGATGCGGCTAATGCGATTGCTGTCCATGTTGGAGGTACGATTGAGAATTTTGTTTCTATGATGAATGAGGAGGCAGCATTGCTTGGTGCGACAGGCACACATTTTGTCAATGCAAATGGTCTCACCGATCCGAATCACTATACAACCGCATACGATCTTTATTTGATGTTCCGCGAGGCTCTTAAATTCGATATGTTCCGTACGATTATCGGTACACATGCGCACACAGCAGAGTTTGTTGACTCGGATGGGAATGAGAAAACAGCATCCTGGGGTGTTGGTAATTATTATATGAATGGAAAGACGGAGACACCGGAAGGACTTACTGTATTTGGCGGCAAGACCGGCACTACAAATGCAGCGGGATATTGTTTGGTCATGGGAAGTGTAACAGATGATGGCAGAGAGTATGCATCTGTCATCTTGAAGGCAGACAGCAGAAATGACCTATATGCAGACATGACGAATATAATTAACAAAATAGACAAATAGTTGTTGCAATTTTTCGGCAAATAGACTATAATCAATTCATATAAAATTCGATTTTTTATACAAATGCTATAAATTCAAGGAGGAGTTCATTATGGTTCAGATCATCGCAGGTAAAAAAGGTAAAGGAAAAACAAAATATTTATTAGATATGGCTAATACAGCTATTAAAGAAGCTAAAGGTTCTATCGTTTATTTAGATAAGAGTGTTAAACATATGTATGAGCTTAGCAATAAGATCCGTCTTATCAACGTAGCTGAGTTCCCGGTTAACACTGCGGAAGGTTTTGTTGGTTTCCTTTGTGGTATTATTTCCCAGGATCACGATCTTGAGGTTATGTATCTTGACAGCTTCTTAAAGCTTGCTAGCCTTGAGGGCGAGGATATTTCCGCAACAATCGCAGCATTAGATCAGCTTAGCGCTAAATATCATGTAAACTTTGTATTAAGTGTTTCCTTAGATGCTGATGAGCTTCCGGAAAATGCAAAAGATATGGTTCTGGTTTCCTTATAAATGACCGCTCCTTATATGCATAATGATGGCATGAACATTTTGTTCATGCCATTTTTTATGAATCATGAGATAAAGAAATAACTATGAAGTAAAAGTGTTGGTTGCACTTTTTCTTTAATCCATTTATAATATTAAAAGTGTCCAAATTGCATTTTTTTGGAGGACTTATATGGCAAAGAAGAAAAATAAAAAAATAGTTCGATATCGAAAGCCTCTCAATATTAATGTAGGTATGATCATATTTGCCTTGATTTTTGCATATATGGCTTTTTATGTATATACTTATATGCAGCGTGATAAGATTGAATTTTATGAAGTTGCCGAAGGCAGTATTGTGAATGATCAGCGTCATACCGGAATAATTTTAAGAGAAGAAACTACAAAATATACACAGAGTGCAGGCAATATCAATTATTATTTGCGAGAAGGTAAGAGAGCGGCGGTTGGAACCAGAATATATTCTATCGATGAAACCGGTACTTTGTCTAAATTGTTGGAAGAGCGTTCTGATGGAACAGTTGCTATATCTAAAGAAAATCTTATATCTTTAAAAAATGAATTATCATCATTTAGTCAGACATTTTCTGAAGAGAGTTTTAAATCAGTGTATGATACAAAATATTCTTTAGACTCCGAAGTTTTAGAATATGTAAATGTCGATACATTGAAAAATCTTGACAGTGCTATCGATGAAATCGGTATAAACTTTGAACAGATAAAATCTGATGATGCCGGGATAATTTCATATTGTGTTGACGGTATGGAGGCATTAACAGCTAATGAGATTCATGCAGAATTATTGGACAAATCTAACTATAAGAAAAACATTATAAAGTCCGGTCAATTGGTAGAGATCGGTGCACCGGCATATAAAATAGTTACATCTGGCGATTGGTCAATTGTCTTTTCAATGACAGAAGACGAACGTATTTTATACCAGGATAAGAATAATTTGACTGTGAAATTTCTTGGCAAAAATTTAGAAACTACAGGAAGCTTTTCAATTATTACAGGTTCTGACGGAAATTATTATGGTCAGTTAAGTTTTCACAAATATATGGAACAATTTGTTTCAGAGCGTTTTGTTGATTTTGAAATCATTACTGAAGATGTTACCGGTCTCAAAATTCCACGTACAGCAGTTGCAGATGTGAATTTTTTCTTGATTCCGAAAGATTATTTGGTTTTATCTGAAACAGGTCCTGCTCGTGGTTTTTATAAAGAAACGTATACAGAAGATGGTCC
>JAFSFU010000180.1 GCA_017435025.1 Lachnospiraceae bacterium
CCCGGAAACAATGAGGGAAGACCATTGTCCGTGATAGTAAGCAACAAAATGAAAGGAGAATTCCCATATGGAATTTTTTAGCGTAATGGCCCAGGTATGGTCCAAGTACAGCAACCTGTTCTTACATGGTCTCTGGATGACTGTGTATATGGGCTTAATGACTGTAGCGATCAGTACCGTAACAGGTTCTATCCTCGCACTGCTTCGTCGTAGTAATTTCAAACCGATTCAGTGGCTCGTAACTGCTTACGTTGAAGTGATCCGTGGTACACCGATCCTCCTGCAGTTATATTTCTTCTACTTTATGCTGCCGAACTGGCTGCCGTTCCTGGAGCTCAGCGAGTTTGCATGTGTATTGATCGCATGCTGTGTAAACTCCACAGCGTATGTTTGTGAGATCGTTCGTGCCGGTATCCAGGCTGTTGATATCGGTCAGACCGAAGCGGCACGTTCCCTTGGTCTTAACAGCACACAGACGATGATCCACATTGTTATCCCGCAGGCCGTTAAGAATATTCTGCCGGCTCTCTGTAACGAGTTTATTGCGATCGTTAAGGAGACATCCCTGGCATCCACATTCTTCATCGGCGAGCTGATGACTCAGTTCAAGACCATCAATGGTATTACATACCGTGTACTGGAACCGCTGACAATCGTAGGTATTATCTACTTCTTATTAACATTTATTTTATCCAAGCTGATCGCTTTATTAGAGAGGAGGGTGAATGCAAGTGAGCGCTAATGGCAACGAAATTATCCGTGTAGAAAACTTATGCAAATCTTTCGGAAAGCTGGAAGTATTAAAAGGCGTGAATGAGCACATCTCCAAAGGTGAAGTGGTATCTGTGATCGGTCCGTCCGGCGGTGGTAAGAGTACATTCTTACGTTGTTTGAATCTTCTGGAAACACCGACCTTAGGAAAAATTTATTTTGAGGGAACTGATATCACAGCAAAAGGTGTGGATATCAACATTCACCGTCAGAAAATGGGTATGGTATTCCAGCACTTCAACGTGTTCAACAACTTAACTGTTGGTAAAAACATCACCCTTGCGCCGACACTTCTGAAAAAGAAGACACAGGCAGAGGCAGATGAGATGTGTAAAGAACTTCTGAACCGTGTTGGTCTTTATGATAAGATCAATCAGTTCCCGAAGAAATTATCCGGTGGTCAGAAGCAGCGTCTTGCAATCGTTCGTGCTCTTGCTATGGAGCCGGAAGTAATGCTGTTCGATGAACCGACTTCCGCTCTTGACCCGGAGATGGTAGGCGAAGTACTCTTCGTTATCAAGGATCTGGTTAAGACAGGTATGACAACTGTAATCGTTACCCACGAGATGGGCTTTGCAAAGGAAGTTTCCGACCGTGTATTCTTTATGGATGGCGGCATCATTGCAGAGAAAGGTACTCCGGATGAAGTATTCAACCATCCGCAGAACCCGCGTACAAAAGAGTTCCTGAGTAAGGTATTATACTAAGCAATACTGAAAAAGAATGAATGAGCACCGGAGACTTGCGAGAGGTTCCGGTGCTTTTTGCAATTCGAGAGATTCTATCTCTTTATAGAAGCAAATGGGAGGTTATTTTATGACAGAGACAAAGAAACAGGTCCTTAGCTACATTGACGAGAAATCCGATGTGATCATCAATACTTCCGATAAGATCTGGGAGTTTGCAGAGCTTTCCCTGAGAGAGTTCAAATCCGGTGAATTATATGCGAAAGTCCTGAAAGAAGAGGGATTTGAGGTGCAGCATCCGTTCTGCAACATTGAAACTGCATTCCGCGCTTCTTACGGCTCCGGTAAACCGGTGATCGGTATTCTGGCTGAATATGATGCATTGACAGGTCTTTCCCAGGTGTCCGGATCTGCTGAAAGAAAAGAGCTGGTGGCAAACGGAAACGGTCATGGCTGCGGTCATAATCTTCTCGGAGCAGGTGCTATGGCTGCTGCATTTGCTGTGAAGAAATATTTAGAAGAAAAAGGTGATGGCAACGGCACAGTGATCCTTTATGGCTGTCCTGGCGAGGAAGGTTCTGCCACAAAGGCATTTATGGCACGTGACGGTGTATTTAAAGAGTGTGATGCAGCTCTCACATGGCATCCGGGCAACTCCAATCAGGTGACCAGCGGTACATGCAACACATGTATCCAGACAGAATACAAGTTCACCGGTGTTGCCTCCCATGCAGCAGGTGCTCCGGACAAAGGACGTTCTGCGCTCGATGCAGTGGAGCTTATGAACATTGGCGTGCAGTTCCTTCGTGAACATATGCCGGATGGTGCGAGAATCCATTATTCCATTACCGATGCAGGCGGAGATTCTCCGAACGTGGTACAGCCGAGAGCGCAGGTTCTCTATATGGTACGTTCCGTTTGGGCAAAAGATGCACTTGCACTGCAGGCACGTGTGGACAAGATCGCAGAAGCTGCCGCAATGATGACTGAGACAACCGTACAGAAGAAATTCATTGACGGATGTTCCAATACTGTTCCGAACAAGGCTCTGGAAACATTGCTTTGGGAGAATTTCAATGATATCGAGCTTCCGACTTACACAGAGGAAGAGATCGCATACGCAAAGGCGCTGAATGAATCTGTAGAGATGAAACCGACAAAGCTTCCGGGCTCCGCAACAGAGGAAAGCCAGGAAATTTGGGAGTATGTGGATAAGGTGTCTGAGCATGGTACAATGCCGATCAACAACTTCCTGATTCCGTACCTCTACTCCGAGAAACAGCGCCACGGTTCCACAGACGTTGGCGACTGCAGCTGGCTGGTTCCGACTGCACAGATCGGTACTGCCACATGGCCGGCATGGACTCCGGGACATTCCTGGCAGAATGTATCCTGCGGCAATACATCCATTTCCCACAAGGCAACTCTGCTTGCAGGAAAGGTTCTTGCAGCAACTGCCATCGATCTGATCGAGAAACCGGATGTATTACAGGCGGCGAAAGACGAGTATGACGTAAAAATGAAACGTTACGGTGGATATTTCTGTCCGGTTCCTGCAGATGCAGTTCCGGCAGTTCCGGGTGAGAAGATGTAAATGTTATTGATATTTAACTCAGTAATTATATAACAAAAATCGGTGTACAAAGATAGCTTCGTTTTCGAAGTTCATCCGTGCGCTTATAAGCAACTGCTCCCGCAACTCGTCCCTTCGGGAC
>JAFSFU010000181.1 GCA_017435025.1 Lachnospiraceae bacterium
AGGAAGCTGTGGAGGCCAAGAAAGCTGAGTTACTCCTTCCGGAATATGCAAGCAGCTATTCCAAGCTCAGTGAAATTTCCGCCCAGGTCGAAGAACTGGAAACAGAACTTTTAGAAGCCATGGAGGAATGGGAAACTCTGGAACAGCAGCTGAGTGAGTTAACTGAATAAATCAAATGGTATTAACGAAAAATGGCATCGATCAACAACGGATCGATGCCATTTTTATATGCAGTTTTAAATAGTCCAAACTTTCTGGTTACCATCGCATTTTTCCAGATTCGGGCACTCACCGTATACGAATGAATAGATCGGTTCCTTATCCTCATACTCTGCGATCACTTTGTCCAGTTTCGCCAGCATCTTTTCTTTATCCTTCGGCAGCGTACCGCGAACACGCACTTCGATAAAATCATGGAAGCCATCATATACGATCGGCTGACCTTCTCTTCCATTCAATAATTCTATTAAATGCCTTTCCTCTTTCAAAGTCTCCAATTCATCTGCCGGAACGAAACTTCCGTCCTTCACATGGCGATAAAGCGGAACTTCCGTATGCAGGAACATGGAAAAATTGATCACATGGGCCGGACCGGTTTTATTGAGGAACTCTGCCAACGCCTCCGCATTTTCCATGCAGCGGCCCTTTCCGGCTACACCGGTCATAATATGGGCATCGAAGATCATTCCATACTTCTGGAGACGATCGATGGCGCGGTATGCCTGCTCCAGATTATGATCCTTATTCATAAAGATCAGCATATCATTAAGACCTGTCTCGATACCCAGATACAAGTGACGTAGGCCTTTGTCATAGAGTCTCTGCATCTCCTCGTCGGTCTTTCCAAGAATACCGGTCACAGTCGCATCCATATTGATACCCTCGCATTCCGGGAAATACTCATGGATCATATCCAGAATCTTCTCCAGATGCTCATTCGTCATATCAAAGGCATTTCCATCACCAAGGAAAATCTTCTTCGGCTTTCCTCCAATATCCTTCACTCTGCGAAGCTCTGCCTCCACTTCTTCCAGCGGTAACTGGCGATATTTCAAGTGGCGGAACAGATTACAAAATTTACATCCATTATAAGAACAGCCCACAGCCACCGGCAGCATGAAAGAGGAACGCTCCATCGGACCACGGCAAATCTGACCTTCGTAATTCATACAGATACCTCACTTTCGTACGAATTTCCACGTCTATTTTCTACCTCTATCATACTGGAAAAACGGTGTAGATGTCAACAAAACAACAAGGAGTTCTGAAAAAACAGAACTCCCTGCAAATTATCTTACCATCATAATACCGCCATCAACAGAAATCGTCTGACCTGTCATGAACTTTGATCCATCACTGGCCATAAATGCCATAACCGGTATGAAATCGGATTCCATATCGCCCATCTGTCCACCAATACAAAGCTTCGCCATATCTGCATCATGCTGTGCAAGCTGTTCCGGTGTCATCATTCCACGCATCTGCTCATACATTGGTGTTTTAATACACGGTGCAATCATATTTACTCTGATGTTGTAAACCATCCATTCTTTTGCAATTGTTCGGCTCCAGCAATTCACAGCACCTTTACTTGCAGCATAGTGCGCCTGACCCGGACTATTAATGAATGCACTTGCAGATGTAAAGTTAAGGATATTACCGCCATTTTCCTTCATATACGGAAATACTGCTTCATTTGTCAGGAATGTGCCTGTTGCATTGATCGCCATGGTTGTTTTCCAATCATCAAGCTGAATCATCTCGGCCGGGCAATGCGGGCCTACTCCTGCAGCGTGAACGAGTACATCGACACCGCCAAGCAGTTCTACAGACTTTTTCATTGCCTCATCTACAGATTCTTTATCTGCAACATCGGCCTTTACAAAAATAGCACCTGTTTCCTCTTCAATTTTTTTTCCAGCCTTTTCATTTCTTCCCCAGAATACAACTTTAGCACCAAGACCCGGAAATGCACGAACAACACCTTCGCCCATACCACTTGTACCACCGGTTACAATAATTCTTTTTCCATCTAAACGTTCCATAATTACCTCCAGATTTTTTATCTGTTAAAATTATAACATTCTCTTTCTATCTGTAAACGAAGCGATATTTCCTCCGCTTGCACTAAAAGTGCACGCATGTTATACTCATCTTATCAAAATCAAGGAGGCCGTACGCGTGTTTGATGATTTAATCGATACATTTATACAAGTGGTCCAGTATGGCAGTTTTTCTAAAACTGCTGATTCGATGTTTCTAACCCCAAACGCGATCAAAAAGCGAATCCAGGCTTTAGAAGAACAAACCAATCTGCTTCTCTTTGTGAGAAACAACAAAGGGGTTTCATTGACAGAAGCCGGCACATCTTTTTATCATGATATTCTTTCTATCCATAAGCAGTATGAGAAAGCCATTGAAAAAGCACAGCACATTCAGCATACTTCCACGGATCGTTTATGTATAGGAATTATGAACACGTTCTCGGATACGTTTGCTACAAGCAGATGGAATGAAGTGCGAAAAAATTCCCCAAACATTCCCATTCACATCCGGTATTACGGAAGTAATTTAGCAGAAATGGATAATCTGTTTTCTGATGTCGGCACATATACAGACCTTTGCATTGATATATGTGATCCCGCCTGGGCCAAGCAACATCACTTAGAATTACAGAAAATCTCCGATTTCCGCTTATTTATTGCAATTCCGGACAGCCTAAACCTTACACCTTCTGAAACAATCACCCTTTCGGAACTGTCCGGACATCAACTGGCCCTTCTTCCCTTAGGGCGTTCTTACATATATGATCAAGTTCGGGAACTGGTCAATTCCAAATATCCGGATGTACACCTGATTAATATGGATGAATTTAGCATCCGCAATTTCAATAATTGCTATAGTGAACAAACCTGTATTCTTATAACAGAAAACCAGGTCAATTTTTTCCCATATTTTTCCTTCCGTCCACTCGAGGGTTCTTCGCGAATCGCTTTTGGAGCATACTATCCTCCAAACCCTCCTGAGAAAATTTCAAAATTTCTTAATTTAATATTACAAAACCAGAAGATTTGTGATTTATAAACATACATAATTCATGTCAGACGAGGCGGTTGTAAATGTGAATATCAACCAGTTCTTACAACCGTCTCACAATCTCCACATTCTGAAAATAATAGTTCAGCAGTTCCCGGTATGTTTTCCCCTCTTTCGCCATCTCATTGGCCCCAAACTGCGCAAATCCATAACCATGGCCTACACCTTTACAAACTGCTTGAATCTTTCCGTTCACTTCCTCGAACGTATAGCAAGAAGATGGCAGTCCCAGCGCATATTGAACTTCCTCGCCGGTGTATGTTTTCTGCCCTACCTGAACCCGGATCACATACCCGGCGCTGTCGCGTTCCACAATCTGGATCTCCATCGGCATTCTTGTGAGCATTGTTGCAGCTTGTTCACGGTTTAAGAGTGTGTTTGGTTCAAAGGTGGTTGCCGATACACCTGTTGTAATCCCAAGATTATATGCTTTTAACACTTCAATATTGGATGTATCCGTAAACGGATTTACAGTATTCGGAAGTGCTACTGTTCCCGAAAGTGCTTCATAAGCCTTTACGGAGATAGCTGCAAACTCTGCTCTTGTGATTGACTGTGTAAGGTCTGCATCTACTAAGCTTTCAGGAATAAGACCAAGTGCATCAGCCTTTGCAAGTTCAGCACTTGCC
>JAFSFU010000182.1 GCA_017435025.1 Lachnospiraceae bacterium
TGCATCTTACTCATTTATGTGGTAGTTCTCTCCGTACAGGTTATCGAATCTGTTGGAGTGCTATTTTAAAAAATTAAAGAAAGGAACAAACAAAAATGAAACATCTCAAAAACAAACTTTATACCTGCAAGCAAAAGCTCTGCAAAACTTTTACCGACGAAACAGGCGATTTCTATATTTCCGATGCGGTAAAAATCATCATCGCAGTGGTTCTCGGCTCTCTGGTTTTAGCAGCCCTTACAGCAATCTTTAATAACACTGTAATTCCCGGCGTTACCCAGAGAATCCAGAGCCTGTTCTAATGAAAAGGCTGGTAAACTTATGGATCCCAAGTTACACACAAACTACCATACCATTGCCAGCTTCTTTCAGGCAACGGAAGGTAATTATCGAAATGCCTTCTATGTAAACTGTCACCCGCATTGCTCCCACGAGCATTGCGGGGACTTTTTATTTATCCCTGACTTTAACTGCAAGCCAATACTGGTCTTGGTTACAGATTTAGAACTCTTTTTAGGATCCAGCATCGATAAAACGGACTGTGCCTGCGTTATTTCCATCCACTGCTTTTTACAGTTCTATCAAGGATGGATTGCTGACAATGTATCCGACTCCAGATGCTGCCCGATACCAGAATTACTTGCAGAGCAGATAAATTGTAAATAATTTCCATTTTTGACTTAACTGTCCTGTGTTGTTCTCTTCGCCTTATATAAAGCATTTTTAAGTTTCTATACAATTAAATTATCAAAAATAAGCGCAAAGGAGGATATCGCAAATGAAACGAAAACAAACCCAAACAACCATAAAATGCCAATATTGTGGGCGGACTGCAGTTCTTCGCAAAGCGTCTTATGTTCATAAAAACGCTTCGGATAATGAATTTTTATATGTTTGCAGCGGCTATCCGAACTGCAATGCTTACGTAGGAGTACATACCGGTACCAAACTTCCTCTTGGATCTTTGGCCGACGCGAAACTGCGTCGTAAACGAATGGAAACCCATCGGGTATTTGACGCCATCTGGAAAAATGGCATCTTATCAAAAAAGGATGCTTACTGCTGGATGAGCGATACCTTTTGTTTATCTACTGCCCAAGCCCATATTGGTCATTTTTCACACTACCGCTGTGACTGTCTGATTGATGCGTCACGTAAGGTACTTCAGAACAATCACATTAAGATTGCCTGAAATCTCATCAGTTGGAGGTGACCATAATGCTACCACTTACCGATCAGGGACGCCGTCTTGTTGAAACGCACCTGTACCTGGTTAAAAAAATTATTCACTATAATATAACCATTCAAGAATCCATACAAGGACTTGGATATGATGACCTTTATCAAATTGGATGTGAAGCACTGTGCCATGCTGCACAGACATATGATCCTGAAAGCAATGCTTCTTTCGCAACCTTTGCCAAAGTTGTGATCAATAATCATCTGATCTCGCACTGCCGCAAAGTTGTTAAAATACAGAATCACCTGGAATATCTGGATGCACCGGCAACAGATGACGAATCGCTCACGTTGGCAGATACCTTACCCGGTCCAAGCCATAATGCCTATTCGGAGCTGGAAACCTGTATGATTTTTGATGAAGCATTAAACCGTTATCACGGCATTTGTCGGAAGGGCTTATACGCTCTGCATCTAAAAAGTCAAGGTCATACCAATGCAGAAATTGCCAGCTATTTTGGCACAAAGCCAAACCATATTACAGCATGGATTGCAAAAGCTGTAAAAAAAGCACGGACAGACCGACATTTTAACTATCTGTCCTAATCCGGAGGTTATTATGATTACACTGTATACCGCGATCGGTACCTACAAACTAAATAGAAATGGTTATCCGTCTGTTGTTTCAGGTGAAAGAGAATATTCCTTGGATACTTTTGAGCTCATTATGTGGTCTGTTCTCTCTTACCGCATTTCAAGCTATGATGAACTAAAGGATATGTTCTGTGAAAAAGTTCAAGAGCTTCAAATTACAAACGAACGAGGTTTTGACCATTACTTAAGCAGAATGCTGTCACGCAACTTAATCGCATCAGGCAAAAACAGTGATGGAGTTGAGGCGTTATACAGTTTATTAGGCAGGCTCCATATAGAGATACTGCCAAACGGCATTTTCACAAAAATACTAACATTTATTGACTTAGTATTCCATCGAAATGTTCCGGTCCGTACCGCCTTAGATGTGTTTTATGTAGAAAAGACAACACCACCAGAGAACTGGGTACTGTCCATGCTTAAGCACCAGTCCCTTACTACGGCCGAACTCATCAAGTGCAACGAAAAAGCTGTGACAAAATTGCACAATACCGATGAATTAATTGATATCCTTTACTCTGATGAACATACAGACTGCGAATCCATTATACTGGACAGCTTTCTCTCAGAGGAAAGAAACACAATCTTAACAGCAGTTGCAAACCTTTATCTGAAGCAGCGAGTGAACTTCTACATTGTACAATAAAACTATATATTGTATTTAAAACATTTGACAAACACTATATATTGTGCTATTATATATTTGTAGTTGATTTTTGTGCTTCCGAAAGGATATGCATACAGCATATATGCACACGTTGTTTAAGATTGAAATTAGTGTCAGAAGAACCCTTTTTTAAAGTGGCAGTCTTTTGGCACTTTTTTTGATACAAATCTATCAAGAAAGGAGCTTAAAAGAATGAGCACACCAGTAACTATCTCTACCATCGGCAGAGTCACCGCAGATTTGGAGTTAAAAACAAGTCAGAACGGAAAAAACACCAAGTATATTCAGTTCGGATTTGCCGTAAACAAAGGATATGGTGACGACACTCATGCCAATTTTTACAGCTGTGTCCTTTATGGAGAAGCAGCACAAAGAATGATGGACGCCAAAGTAAAGAAAGGCAGCCTCATCCAGATTGTTGGAGATCTGGAACTTGTAGAATATGCAAGAAGAGACGGTTCCCCGGGGTGGACGGCAAAAATCACCCTGTACAACTGGAACTATGCACCCACAAACCGCCCGAAAAACGAATCCGGCGATGGAGATTCATCTGCATCAGATGGTAATTATCCACCCGCCGAAGATTGTGGCAGCAATGGCTTACCGTATGGCTTTAGATAAAGTCATATCGGCATACGAGGAATTACATTTGGAGATTATGACTCCATTGTAATTCCTCTTTTTTTATTTCAACAGAAAGGACAACAGAATCATGAAAAGAACCGTATTTACAAAGAGCATCCAGTTCCTGATCATCTCGCTGCTTTTATTGGCAGTTTTTTTACCAAGAAAGATCTCCCAGATAGGCATGGTCATAACCGCCTCCTTATGGGTTATCTATTCTATTATCTACCTTATCTATAGGCACTTCAGGAAACCGGTCAAAACAACAAGCGTTGAGAAATCCCTACATAATCCACCAAAAGAAAAACACTTCCAACTTTTCAAATTATCCCCCAAACCACAAAATGAAGAACCACTTCCAGCAAACCCTCATGAAAATCTTTCGGTCGAAAAAAAAGCTACTCTTTCGGATGATAATATTCAGGCTGTGATGGTCCATATCGCTCTTCGCATCAGTGATAAGCTCAAATCAGCTTATCCGGATCTCACATGGCAATGGACGGAATCGCCATCTCTACATGATATCCTAACTGGAAAAACCTTCCGTATTCGTGTAGAAAATATGTCTTCTTATAACCATGCCGATATCTCCTTTGACCGTTTCGGAAGAATTCGTATAGAACCTATGACCA
>JAFSFU010000183.1 GCA_017435025.1 Lachnospiraceae bacterium
CATTAAGTTTTTCTGGTCTTAAGAGTGGTGCCCGTGCGTTTATTGCGTTTGCAGGCGGTTTGGACGTACCGGTTGTTATGGGAAGCAAGTCTACGAATCTGAAGTCCAAGATCGGCGGTATTGAGGGACGTAAACTGGCGCCGGGCGATGAGATTGGCTTCTGTGCGCCAAAGAAGTGGCTTCCCAATATGCCAAAGCGTAAACTGTCGGTGCCGGATTTTTCAGCCAAGGAACATACGCTGCGCGTAATCCTTGGTCCGCAGAATGACCATTTCATGCAGCGTGGCATCGATACATTTTTAAATAGTACATACACGATCACTAATGAATATGACCGTATGGGATGTCGAATGGAAGGCAATCTGATCCGTCATAAAAATGGCGGTGATATTATCACGGATGGTATCAGTTTTGGTGCAGTGCAGGTTCCGTCCCATGGCAATCCGATTGTCATGATGGCGGACCATCAGACAACCGGCGGTTATACAAAAATTGCCAATGTGATCTCAGTGGATCTTCCGATTTTGGCTCAGTGTATGCCGGGACATAAGATCCGTTTCCAGTGGGTGACTGTGGACAAGGCTCAAAAGCTGTACCGAGCCGAGAAGAAGGAATTTACGGAATTGAAGTCCATTCTTACAGTTCCGGATCCGGAAGGAGAAGCGGCCTTTTATGAGACAGAAAAGGCATATGAGGCGGTGAAAGCCAAAGCAATCGCTGCAGCATGTGTGCAGGCACAGGCCAGTGCAGAAGTGGTTTCGACCGGCGCAGCGGATAATCCGACAGATGAAGTGCAGGCGGTGGCGATGGCGGCTGCGATCCGTGAGAATGAGTCCCATTGGTCTGTTCAGGGTAAGTACCGGGTAACGGTGAACGGACAAACATTTGTTGTGGATCTGGAAAAAGAAGCAGAAAGTTTTCGATAAATATTTTTGTGATAAGTGACAGCTGCAGGAGTTTAGCAGCAGAAAGAAGGATATATTATGGAAGATTATCGTAATTGGAGACCGGAAGATATCTGGATGAAGATCAGAAGCGGTGAGATCGATTATCCGACTGCCGGCATGTGCGGCGGCTATGCACAGGCAAATTTGGTGATCCTTTCAAAGGAATATGCCGAAGATTTTGCCGAGTTTGCAAGAAAGAATCCGAAGCCGTGTCCGATTCTGGAAGTGATCAAGGGAACACCGGCAATCCACGACATGGGAGAGGGAGCAAATCTGGTAACAGATATTCCGAGATATTTTATTTATGAAAATGGTGTGAAGACAGGGGAAGTGACAGATGCATCTCCATATTGGAATGAGGATATGGTTGGTTTCCTGATCGGATGCAGCTTCTCTTTTGAGGAGGCACTTCTGCAGGCCGGTATCGATGTTCGCCATATTTCCATGGGATGCAACGTGCCAATGTACAAAACAAGTATCCAGTGCGAGAAAGCCGGCAAGTTTGAGGGACCGCTCGTTTGCAGCATGCGCCCGATGACTCCGGAAGATGCCGAGAAGGCAGCGGAGATCACAGGACGTTATCCGAATGTACATGGTGCACCGGTTCATATGGGCGATCCGGCAGAGATCGGTATTGCAGATGTGAACAAACCGGATTACGGCGATGCAGTCGAGATCCGCGAGGGAGAGATTCCGGTGTTCTGGGCATGCGGCGTAACGCCTCAGGCAGCAGTGGAACATGCGAAGCCGCCGGTAGTGATCACTCATGCACCGGGTCATATGTTTATCACCAACGTAAAGAATACAGAATTGAACGATTATCTGGAAGCAAAGAAAAATGCTTAGAAAGCTTGTTCGAAAGATTGGGGCTTGCCGATGGGAAACCGTCGGAAGCCCTGATTTTACGGGAAAAATCGGGAAAAAAGTGCACATTTTTGAAGAAAAAATGGTTGACACGCCTGAAAGAGTATAATATAATGTATAACTGTGACATCGGTTAAAAATGCTGTAGCCAAAGCCCCGGAAACAGTGTTTGATACGATACAATGATAATTAATGATTATAGTATAAGTACAAAAACAGGAGGGAAAACCATGAAGAGCTTTATGGCTAGTCCGGCAACAATTGAAAGAAAATGGTATGTAGTTGACGCTACAGGATATACATTAGGACGTTTAGCTTCTGAAGTAGCTAAAGTTTTAAGAGGTAAGAACAAACCGATCTATACACCGCACATCGACTGTGGTGACTATGTAATCGTAGTAAACGCTTCCAAGATTAAAGTAACTGGCAAGAAGATGGATCAGAAGATCTACTACAATCACTCCGATTATGTTGGTGGTATGAGAGAAACAACATTACGTGAGATGATGGACAAGAAGCCGGAGAAGGTTATCGAGTTAGCAGTTAAAGGCATGCTTCCGAAGGGACCGTTAGGCAGAAGCATGATGACAAAGCTTCACGTATACGCTGGTGCTGATCATCAGCAGGCAGCTCAGAAGCCGGAAGCTTTAGAAATCAAGTTTTAATCTAGGTCTGGAAGGAGGAAATAACAATGTCTAAATTATATGGAACAGGAAGAAGAAAAAAATCTATCGCTAGAGTATATCTTGTACCGGGTACAGGTAACATCACAATCAACAAGAGA
>JAFSFU010000184.1 GCA_017435025.1 Lachnospiraceae bacterium
ATGATTGAATGTTCTTCTGCTGTAACAACTTTTCCACATTCTTTTGCTACTGCAAGAACTAATTCTTCATCTAATGGTTTTATTGTATGTATATTAATAACTTTAGCTTCGATTCCATCTGCCGCAAGCATTTCTGCTGCTACAAGGGATTCGCTTACTTCAAGACCATTAGCAATAATTACTACATCTTTACCTTCTCTTAAAACGATACCTTTTCCAAGTTCGAATTTGTAATCCGGAGTATCGTTAATTACTGGAACTGCTGCACGTCCAAAACGCATATAAACAGGCCCCACATGTTCATAAGCTGCTTTTACCATAGCTTTTGCTTCGATATCGTCTGCTGGACAAGCCACTACCATTCCTGGAATTGTTCTCATAAGAGCAAGGTCTTCGTTACACTGGTGGCTGGCTCCGTCTTCACCTACGGAGATACCGCCGTGTGTTGCACCGATCTTTACGTTCAGCTTCGGATAACCAACGGAGTTACGAACCTGCTCGTAAGCACGGCCTGCAGCGAACATAGCGAAAGTGCTTGCGAAAGGAACTTTGCCTGTTGTAGCAAGACCTGCAGCGATACCTACCATGTTACACTCTGCGATACCGCAGTCAATGTGACGCTCCGGGAATACCTTTTTGAAGATACCAGTCTGAGTTGCACCGGCAAGGTCAGCATCCAGAACGTATAAATTTTCAAATTCTTTTCCAAGCTCAGCTAAAGCATTACCGTAGCTGGCTCTTGTAGCGATTTTCTTTACTTCTGACATAATGCTTCACCTACCTTTTCCAGATCTGCCATTGCGATTGCATATTCTTCGTCATTCGGAGCTTTTCCGTGCCATCCTGCATTGTTTTCCATGAAGGAAACGCCTTTACCCTTTGTAGTTTTCATGATAATAGCGGTCGGCATGCCCTTTGTAGCGCGTGCCTCGTCAAATGCAGCTTTGATCTCGTCCATATCGTTACCGTTGATGTTGATAACGTGGAAGTTGAATGCTTCGAATTTCTTGTCGATCGGGTACGGGGAACATACATCTTCGATCTTACCATCGATCTGAAGGCCGTTGTTGTCAACGATCACTACCAGATTGTCCAGGTTTCTGTGGCCTGCGAACATAGCAGCTTCCCAAACCTGACCTTCCTGGATCTCACCGTCACCAAGTAGTGTGTAAACTCTGTAATCTTCGTTTGTAAGTTTTGCAGAGAGTGCCATACCTACTGCTGCGGAGATGCCCTGTCCGAGGGAACCGGAGGACATATCAACACCCGGGATATGTTTCATATCCGGATGACCCTGTAAATAGGAACCGAGCTTACGAAGTGTCAGTAAGTCTTCTACCGGGAAGTAGCCTCTGTGTGCAAGTACAGAGTAGAGACCCGGTGCTGTATGACCTTTGGAAAGAACGAAGCGGTCACGGTCTGCCTTCTTCGGATCCTTCGGGTCGATATTCATTTCTGCGAAATAAAGGTATGTATATACGTCTGCTGCAGATAAGGAACCGCCCGGATGGCCGGCTTTTGCAGCATGTACTGCTGTAACGATGCTCTTACGAACTTCGTTCGCGATTTTCTGAAGTTCAAGTTTCTCCATAATAATCAATAATCTCCTTTAATAATGTCGATATTCACCGATGCTTTCGATTATTCACCGAATACAGCCTTGTAGTCAGCCTGGAATTTAGCAATACCAGCGTCTGTTAACGGATGCTTTGTCATCTGCTCGATTACGGAGTACGGAACAGTTGCGATATCAGCACCTGCTAATGCGCAGTCTGTAACGTGCATAGTTGTACGAACGGAAGCAGCGATGATCTGAGTTTTGATATCAGCGATTCTGAAGATATCAGCGATCTCTGTGATCAGGTCAACACCTCTTGTGGAGATGTCGTCTAAACGGCCAAGGAACGGAGAAACATAGGTAGCGCCTGCTCTTGCTGCAAGAAGTGCCTGGTTTGCAGTGAAGATCAGAGTAACGTTTGTCTTGATGCCTTCAGCAGTAAGAGCCTTACAAGCTTTTAAGCCCTCTACTGTCATCGGGATCTTAACAACCATGTTCGGGTGGATCTTAGCGATTTCTCTACCTTCAGCGATCATGCCTTCTGCGTCAACAGTTGTAGCCTTAACCTCACCGCTGATCGGTCCGTCAACGATAGAAGCGATCTCAGCGATAACCTCTTCGAATACTCTTCCTTCTTTAGCGATTAAGGACGGGTTTGTTGTAACACCGCAGATAACGCCCATATCATTTGCTTTTTTGATATCAGATACTTTCGCTGTATCAATAAAGAATTTCATTTTGTTTTTCCTCCTCGATTATACCTCAATAATAATTGAATAGTTGCGCCCTGTTTATACGATGCCGGAAGAGAAGATGCATAAAGTATTCGGGTTTATACATTCATGAAACTTCTGATACGAACACATATAGTATTATTGTATCAAACAAATCACGGGATGTACAGTTGGAAATCTTCTTTTTCCTGCTTATGTATCAAAATACATACAAAAATCGATAAAACCACATAGTAAAATTGTACAAACTGCCTATAAAATATATAGTCAAAACGGAGAAACGGTCATACTCGTATTGACTTTTTCTATGATGACTTTTAATATGATAACATAGGATTGAAACCCGTTTCAAAATTTGAAATGTCTCAAGAAACGAGAAGGTGAGATTGTTATGATCAACATTAGAGAAGTGGCCAGGCTGGCAGGAGTATCGCCCGCGACCGTTTCACGTGTCATCAACGGAACCGCAACGGTTTCGCCGGAGAAGCGTGATAAGGTGCTGGCCGTGATCTCCGCCACAGATTTTGTTCCAAATGAGGTTGCCCGGAGTCTGTTCCGGAAATCCGCCAAGCTGATCGGACTGATCATTCCCAGCATCAAAAATCCATACTTTACACAGGTTGCCAGTATCATCGAGCATCTTGCAACGGATAATGGCTATCGGGTGTTCCTGTGTGATGTGGGTGATGATATTGAGAAAGAGAAGAATGCGATCCAGACTTTGGTGTCTATGAATGCAGACGGTATTATAATTGCTTCCACCAATGATGCCATCCAGGAGCATCTGGCTCAATGCCCGATTCCTGTGGTGGCTGTTGACACGTTGTTCTCTAATAAGGAAGTGGCAGCGTACGTGTACAGTGATTACTATACCGGCGGCAGAATGGCGATGGAGCATCTTCTCGACTGCGGATGTAAAAAGATCGTATGCATCATTGGTCCGGAAATTTTCTACTCGGCAAGATCCCGCTATGAAGGATACCGGGATGTGTGCCGTGAGCGCGGAATTGAGGAGTATACGGTGCATTGCGACTATGACTTTAATGCCGGTCTCGTGATGACGGAGGAGCTGCTGAACAAGTACCCGGATGTGGATGGTATCATTGCATGTAACGACGTGGTCGCCCTGTCTACGTACAAAGTGTTATATCGCAGAGGTATTTCCGTGCCGGATCAGGTACAGCTGATCGGATTTGACGATATTATGTGGTCAAGTCTCTTTACTCCGGAACTGACGACAATCGCACAGCCCATTGGGGAGATTGCAAAGAGGGCTGCAGAGCTGATTATCGACATTGAGGGTTTTGAGGGGAAGGGGGTTGAAATTGTATACCCTGTGGAACTGATCGCCAGAGGGACTACAAAGAAGAAAGGAAGTTGTGAATGAAAAAAACAGGCATCCTAAACAGTGATATCTCCAGAGTGCTGTCCTACATGGGACATACCGATCTGATCTGCGTTGGTGACTGTGGTCTGCCGATTCCGGACGAAGTAGAGAGAATCGACCTGGCCCTGAAATTCGGCGTACCGACTTTTATGGAAACACTGGAAGTAGTAGTGAATGACATGAAAGTAGAAAAGATCGTATTAGCTGAGGAGATCAAGACCCAGAACCCGAAAGTGTTAGCTGAGATCGAAGCGCTTTTTGCTGGGCAGAACATTGAAGTTGAGTTCGTCTCCCACGTCGAACTGAAGACTTTGACCCGTGACTGTAAAGCAGTCATCAGAACAGGTGAAACGACTCCGTACGCGAACATCGTACTGCAGTCCGGTTGTATTTTCGCCTGATGGAAGGGAGATAAGGTATTATGAATATCGAAATGAAAGGCATTGACAAAGCCTTTGGTACCAACCAGGTATTGAAAAATGCCGGTTTCTATTTGAAAGATGGAGAGATCCATGCGCTGATGGGGGAAAACGGTGCTGGTAAATCCACTCTCATGAAGATTCTTACCGGTGTATATACCAGAGATGCGGGTACTGTTCTGGTTGACGGCCAGGAAGTTACATACAAGAGCCCGCAGGAAGCTGAAAAAGCCGGTATTGTATTTATTTATCAGGAAATGAACAGCCTTTTCGACCTTACTGTAGAAGAAAACCTCTTCATGGGTAAGGAGATCACAAAAGGCTTTGGAATCTGTGATAAAAAAGCGATGCGTGCAAAAGCACGTGAAGTTATGGAAAAGATGGGCGTTAACATCGACGTTGGAGCGACAATGTCCGACCTTTCCGTAGGTCAGCAGCAGATGGTAGAAATCTGTAAGGCTCTTATGGCAGACGCAAAAGTTCTGATCATGGACGAGCCGACCGCTGCTCTTACAGAGAGTGAGACAAGAGTTCTCTTCCAGGTAGTTAACTCTCTCCGCGAGAAAGGCGTTTCCATTGTTTACATTTCCCATAGAATGGAAGAAATTTTCGAACTGTGCGACAGAATTACTGTTCTTCGTGACGGTGAATACGTTGATACAAGATACATCAAAGATATCAATATGGATGACATCGTTCAGATGATGATCGGTCGTGAGATCGGTGAAAGATATCCGAAGCGTGAGAGCAAGATCGGTGAAGAGATCCTTCGTGTAGAAGGTCTTTCCCATGAGAAATACTTCAAAGATGTGAACTTTACCGTTCATGCAGGTGAAGTTCTCGGTGTTGCCGGCCTTATGGGTGCAGGACGTACTGAGATCATGCAGACAATCTTCGGTAACTACCCGCTTGCAGGCGGTAAGATCTTTATCGAGGGCAAGGAAGTACATATCAAGAATCCGAGAGAAGCGATCAGTGCAGGTATCGGTTTCATCACCGAGGACCGTAAGACAGAGGGTCTCCTCCTTGAGAAGAGTATCTCTGAAAATATCGAGATCTGTAACCTTGGAAAAGTATCCAACAACGGCGTTCTCAGTGCGAAAAAGCGCGGCGAACTTGTAAAACGTGGTATCGAAGAGTTCCGTATCAGATGTTTCGGTCCGGATCATGAATGTCACAACCTGTCCGGTGGTAACCAGCAGAAGGTTGTACTTGCAAAATGGATCTACACAGATCCGAAGATCCTGATCCTTGACGAGCCGACACGTGGTGTAGATATCGGTGCGAAGAAAGAGATTTATAGTGTGATCAACGATCTGGCAGCGAAGGGCGTTGCGGTTATCATGGTTTCCTCCGAACTTCCGGAGGTTCTTGGTATGAGCGATCGTATCATGGTTGTTCATGAAGGACATGTAACAGGTATTATTGATGCTGCAGGTGCAGATCAGGCAAAAGTTATGACGTTGGCCACAGGAGGAAGTTTATAATGGAAAACAAGAAAAAAATGAGTGCGCTGCTTAGTGAATATGCAGCATATCTGGCTTTAGTTTTACTTGCCGTAGCTCTTTGTGTAATCAGCCCGGAGTTCCGTCAGGTAAGTAACCTGCTGAACCTGCTTCGTCAGGTAGCATTCAACGGTCTTATTGCTATCGGTATGACATGTGTTATCCTTTCCGATGGTATCGACCTTTCCGTTGGTTCTGTATTCGCATTAGCCGCTATTATCTGTGCGGAAATGCTTGTTGCAGGTATCTCTGCTCCGGTGGCAATCCTTGCTGCTCTTGTAGTTGGTACTCTGCTTGGTCTTATTAGTGGTATCCTTGTTGCTAAGTTACGTCTCCAGGCGTTCATCGCAACACTTATCACAATGACAGCTTACCGTGGTATGGCTATGATCATCACAGATGGTAAGCCGATCTCCCGTCTTGCTAACTCCATCGAGAGCGCGGGCGGTGCATTCCTGTTCAAGGCTTTAGGTAAAGGTAACCTTCTCATCGCTGAAAGCATCAAGATCCCGCTTCCGGCTATCATCCTGGTTATCTTATTCGCAGTATTCTACTTCGTTCTGAACCACACAACATTCGGCCGCCGTATTTATGCGACAGGTTCCAATGCTAAGTGTGCGAAGCTTGTTGGTGTAGACACTGTTAAGACAAAAATCTCTGTATATGCAATCTCCGGTTTCCTGTCTGCTCTGGCTGGTCTTATGATGATCTCCCGAGTTGACTCCGCTCAGCCGACACTTGGTTCCGGTTACGAGCTCGATGCGATCGCAGCGGTAGCTCTCGGCGGTACAAGTATGAGCGGTGGCCGTGGTAAGATCACAGGCACAATCGCCGGCGTTCTTATCATTGCTATGCTGAACAACGGTCTTAATATTCTTGGTGTTACTTCTTACTATCAGGACGTTATCAAGGCGATCGTAATCCTTGTAGCTGTTCTTGCAGATAGCAAGCGTTAATCAGAATGGAGAAGGAATAATTATGAAGAAATTGAAAAGAATTTTTGCATTAGTTCTGTGCATGGCTCTTGTACTGAGCCTCACAGCGTGCCGTATCGTAATTGACGGTGAAGAAGGCGTTACAGCCAACAAGGCTGCAGCTTCCGGTTCCATCGGTCTTTCTGTTTCCACACAGAACAACCCGTTCTTCGTAACTCTCGTTGAGGGTGCTGAAGCAGCAGCTGCTAAACACGGCGTTTCCCTGTCCGTTGTTGATGCAGGTGATGATGTTACAAAACAGGTAAGTGATATCGAGGACCTTGTTTCCAAGGGAATCAGTGTTCTTATTGTTAACCCGTGTGACTCCGACGCTGTTACAGGCGCAGTTGAAGCAGCGAAGGCAAAGGGCGTAAAAGTTATCGCAGTAGACCGCGCAGTAAACGGTGTTGAGATCGACTGTCAGATCGCTTCTGACAACGTACTTGGTGCAGAACTTGCAACACAGTACATCGTAGACAACCTTGGCGAAGGCGTGAAAGTTGCAGAACTTGAAGGTACTCCGGGTGCATCCGCTGCTATCGACCGTTCCGCAGGTTTCCACAACATCGCAGATGCAAAACTTGAAGTAGTAGCAAAACAGACAGCAAACTTCGACCGTGCTGAAGGTATGAGCGTAATGGAGAACATGCTTCAGGCTAACGGCGATATCCAGGCTGTATTCGCAGCAAACGACGAGATGGCTCTCGGTGCAGTAGAGGCAATCTCCGGTGCTGGTAAAGACATCATGGTAATGGGCTTCGACGCAACAGACGACGCTCTTGCAGCAATCAAAGAAGGCCGTATGGCTGGTACAATCGCTCAGCAGCCGGCTCTTATCGGTAGCACAGCTGTTGATAACGCTATGAAACTGATCGCTGGTGAGTCCATCCCGGCATCCATCCCGGTAGAAGTTACACTTGTAACAGCTGAAAACGTAGACAGCTTCGCAACAGGCGAGCCGGTAGAGATCGTAGGTAATGGTACAATCGGTCTTTCCGTATCCACATTAAACAACCCGTTCTTCGTAACACTTGCAGAAGGTGCTGAGGCAGCAGCTGCAGATCTTGGCGTTGATATTTCCGTAGTAGACGCTGGTGATGACGTAACAAAACAGGTAAGTGACGTAGAAGACCTTGTTTCCAAGGGAATCAGCGTTCTTATCATCAACCCGGTTGACTCCGATGCAGTAACAGGCGCAGTTGAGACAGCAATGGCTCAGGGCGTACGTGTTATCGCAGTAGACCGTGCAGTAAACGGCGTTGAGATCGACTGTCAGATCGCTTCTGACAACGTACTTGGTGCAGAACTTGCAACACAGTATATCGTAGATACTCTTGGTTCCGGTGTGAAAGTTGCAGAGCTGGAAGGCGTTCCGGGTGCATCCGCAGCAATCGACCGTTCCGCAGGTTTCCACAACATCGCTGACGCAAATCTCGATGTAGTAGCAAAACAGACAGCAAACTTCGACCGTACAGAAGGTATGAGCGTAATGGAGAACATGCTCCAGGCTAACGGCGACATCCAGGCTGTATTCGCAGCAAACGACGAGATGGCTCTCGGTGCAGTAGAGGCAATCTCCGGTGCAGGCAAAGACATCATGGTAATGGGCTTTGACGCAACAGACGATGCGCTTGCAGCAATCCGCGAAGGCCGTATGGACGGTACAATCGCACAGCAGCCGGCACTGATCGGTAAGACAGCTGTTGAGAACGCTGTAAAACTGATCGGCGGCGAAGGCATTGCAAAGTCTATCCCGGTAGAAGTAACTCTTGTAACAGCTGACAACGTAGATACATTTGATCAGGTTGCAGGTGAGGCAGTAGAGATCGTAGGCAATGGTTCCATCGGTCTTTCCGTATCCACATTAAACAACCCGTTCTTCGTAACACTTGCAGAAGGTGCTGAGGAAGCAGCTGCAAAACTTGGCGTTGACCTCTCTGTAGTAGACGCTGGTGATGACGTAACAAAACAGGTAAGTGACGTAGAGGACCTTATTGCTAAGGGAATCAGCGTTCTCGTTATCAACCCGGTTGACTCCGATGCAGTAACAGGCGCAGTTGAGACAGCAATGGCTCAGGGCGTACGTGTTATCGCAGTAGACCGTGCAGTAAACGGCGTTGACATCGACTGTCAGATCGCTTCTGACAACGTACTCGGTGCAGAGCTGGCTACACAGTACATCGTTGACACACTTGGTGAAGGCGTAAAAGTTGCAGAGCTGGAAGGCGTTCCGGGTGCATCTGCAGCAATCGACCGTTCCGCAGGTTTCCACAACGTTGCTGATGCAAAACTTGATGTAGTTGCTAAGCAGACAGCAAACTTCGATCGTACAGAAGGTATGAGCGTAATGGAGAATATGCTTCAGGCTAACGGCGACATCCAGGCTGTATTTGCAGCAAACGATGAGATGGCTCTCGGTGCAGTAGAGGCGATTGCCGGTGCTGGTAAAGACATCATGGTAGTTGGTTTCGACGCAACAGATGATGCGATCGCAGCAATCAAGGAAGGTCGTATGGACGGTACAATCGCACAGCAGCCGGCTCTTATCGGCAGCACAGCGATCGAGAACGCATACAAGCTGATCAGCGGTGAAGGTATTGCAAAATCCATTCCGGTAGAAGTTACACTTATCACAGCTGAAAATGCACAGTAAATAAAATGAATCCGGGACGGTGTCTGCCGTCCCGGAATGCGATACTAACTAATCCTTACAACAACATGAGGTATTTAACATGCGCGTATTAAACATTGGTTCCATGAACCTGGACTATGTATACCAGGTAGATCATATCGTTCAGCCGGGTGAAACAGAGGCGACAGGTGACCGTAAAGTTCATCTTGGCGGAAAAGGTATGAACCAGACAGTGGCACTTGCAAAAGCCGGTGTGGATGTATACCACGGCGGCATGATCGGTGAGGACGGAAATGCGTTCCTCGAGTGCTGTAAAGAATTTGGCATTCATGCAGATTATATTGAGCAGATCGCCGGTGCAACCGGTCACGCGATCATCCAGATTGATAAAACTGCTCAGAACTGCATCCTTCTTTACGGCGGTGCAAACCAGCAGCTGACAGAAGAGTATGTAGATCGTGCACTTGAAATCTTCGGTGCAGAGGATGTACTTCTTCTTCAGAACGAAGTAAACATGCTTCCGTATATCGTGGATAAGGCATATGAGAAGGGCATGCAGATCGCCCTCAATCCGTCTCCGTTCAACGAGAAACTGGATGCGGTAGATATGGGCAAGATCAGCATCTTCTTATTAAATGAAGTAGAAGGCGGCCAGATTACTGGTCTTGTAGAGCCGGATGAGATCATTGCGAAACTGTTAGAAATGTTCCCGCATGCAAAGATCGTTCTTACTCTCGGTAAAGACGGTGCGATCTATGCAGACAGCACACAGAAGCATTTCCAGCCGATCTTCAAGGTACAGGCAGTTGACACAACTGCAGCAGGCGACACCTTTACTGGTTACTTCCTTGCTGGTCTCTGCGAAAATATGCCGATCCCGGAGGCTCTGAAAATGAGTGCAAAAGCTTCTTCCATCGCTGTATCCCGTCCGGGTGCAGTACCGTCTATTCCGTTTAGAGAAGAAGTTATGAAAGCATTAAATGAATAATTGCTGAAATAAGAAGCACTTTGCTTTGTGGACGTACAGGTATTCATGAGGCAAGGTGCTTTTTGTTGAAAATGACGATTGATTTGTCTCACAATTTATTGTATGCTAAATCCACTTCTTGGAAATTCTAAAATTCTTTTTATCTATGGCAGATCGCCAAAAGAATTCCAATTAGGTATTAGAGAACATAGACAGACGTTTTGAGAAAAGTTATATTTAAAACATTCATATGATTGAAAGGAGGGACCTTTTTTGGATATTCAGGCGTTTGTCGGAGAGGAAGAGGTAATCAAAATGAATGCAGAAGTGGCATTGAGAAGAGATTTTACGGTAGATGACATTGAAAATTTACCGGAAGGCGTGCGGGCAGAACTGATTGATGGTCAAATTTTTTATATGGCAGCACCGAAAGTCATTCATCAACGGTTATCCGGGAAATTATATCGCGAATTGTGCCAGTATATTGAAGAACATGATGGAACATGTGAGGTGTTTTTTGCTCCCCTCGGTGTAAAGTTGGCAGAAGATGGAAAAAATCATCTGGAACCAGACGTGATCGTTGTATGTGATGAAAAGAAGATACGAGAAGATGGATGCTATGGAGCTCCGGATCTTGTGATTGAGATTATTTCTCAATCAACCCGAAAAAGGGACTATGGAATTAAGCTGTTAAAATATCGTACAGAGAGCGTAAAAGAATATTGGATCGTCGATCCGGATCGACATGTAGTCATGGTGTACTGGTTTGAAAATGAGGCGATGAATGAATTGCATGGGATCAATGAAGAGATTGAGTTTCATATGTTTCCGGGCTTGAAGGTGAGGTTGAGAGACTAGGGAAATGATAGAAAAGGAGGCAATGCATGATCAGTAGTGCCTCCTTAAATGATGGATTCAGATATTTACTCCGGATACACCAGTCTCTCTTCTGTAATATTCTCCAGCACTTCACGGTAGTATTTGTCTGCCAGATATTTCGCCATCGGCAGGTTCAGGTCCAGGTAGTTGCCACAGTCTCTTGCAGCAGCGCCCGGCACATCACCCTCGTAATCGCGGATGAAAGCGAACATATCACGAAGAAGCGGAACGATATCTGCGGACTCATGAACACCTGCCAGGATCAGATAGAAACCGGTGCGGCATCCCATCGGTCCGAAGTAAACGGTGATATCGCCGTATTCCTTGTTGTTTCTAAGGAACGTAGCACCGAGGTGTTCGATGGTGTGAATCTCAGCCGTATTCATAACCGGCTCGAAATTCGGGCGGGTCATGCGGATGTCAAAAGTTGTCACCTGGGTGTTGCCCACGTTGTCGCGTCTGGAAACATAAACGCCCGGGAGAAGGGTCAGATGGTTGACAGTAAAGCTTGCGATCTTTTCCATATACAAAGTTTCCTTTCTGAAAATCATAAGTTCATAAATTGACTATCCCTATTATAACGAGAATATGATTTCACGACAAGGGAAATATGATTTTGCTTGTCTCTATCGAAAACTTGTACTATAATGGGTAGTGATTATTATGGAAAATTATTATTTTTTGTAAGGAGATAGATTATGTTAAACGGACAGAAAACATTATTCAGCGGCATGCAGGCGACCGGTAACCTGACACTTGGAAACTACCTTGGTGCCTTAAAGAACTGGGTAACGATCGCTGATGATTATCAGACATTTTACAGTGTAGTAGATATGCACTCCATCACCGTTCGCCAGGATCCGGCGGAGCTTAGAAAACGTGCAAGAAATCTTCTGACACTTTACATTGCAGCCGGTCTTGATCCGGAGAAGAACTGCATTTACTACCAGTCCCATGTTTCCGGTCACGCAGAACTGGCTTGGATCCTCAACTGCTTTACCTATATGGGTGAGCTGAACCGTATGACACAGTTCAAGGACAAATCCGCAAAACATGCAGACAACATCAACGCAGGTCTGTTTACCTATCCGGTCCTGATGGCAGCAGATATTCTTCTGTTCCAGGCAGATGTAGTGCCGGTTGGTATCGACCAGATGCAGCACTTAGAGCTGACAAGAGACCTGGCAGTTCGTTTCAACAACATTTATGGTGACGTGTTTACCGTTCCGGAGCCGTATATCGGAAAAACGGGTGCAAGAGTTATGAGCTTACAGGACCCGACAAGAAAGATGTCCAAGTCTGATGAGAACCCGAACGGCAGCATCTACCTGATGGATGACCCGGATACAATCATCCGCAAGTGCAAACGTGCGGTGACTGACTCTGTTGGATGTGTAAGATACTGTGATGAGCAGCCGGGTATCAAGAACCTGATTGATATTTACTGTGCATGTACAGGCAAAGCGGCTGCAGATGTCGAGAGAGAATTTGACGGCAAGGGCTACGGCGACTTCAAGATGGCAGTGGGTGAAGCTGTTGTTTCCGTTCTGAAACCGCTCCAGGACAACTACGCAGATCTTTCCAAGAACAAAGATTACATCGATAAAGTAATCAAGGAGAACGGTGAAAAAGCAGCTTACTTCTCCAACAAGACCTTAAGAAAGGTTCAGAAGAAGGTAGGATTCCCGGAAAGAATTCGTTAATGCCGGAGTATTGGCAGGGGGTAGTGTATGAAGTTACTGACATATATCGTTGGAAAAAAGCAGATGTTAGGTGTACTGAATCAGGAAGAGACATGGGTGTATCCGGTTTCCGCAGCGGGAATGGATTATACTGATATGAAAGATCTGATTCGTGAGATCGGTCCGTCCGAGATGGAGATGCTGGCGTATATCCTGAAGAAAGACCCGCACGATGTGCCGGGTGCGGCACCGA
The DNA here is from genome assembly GCA_017435025.1 of Lachnospiraceae bacterium. Next base: position 12,991 of record JAFSFU010000184.1, read on the forward strand.
TGGAGGACGTGAAAGTTCTGGCACCGATCCCCAATCCGGATCAGGATATCATCTGCCTTGGAATCAACTATGCAGCGCATGCGGAGGAATCCCTTCGTTTTTCCAAAGACAGTTTTGCGAAAGACAGGGATAATCAGGCAATTTATTTCTCTAAGAGAGTAAACCGTGCGGTGGACCCGGATGGCGGTATCTGTGCGCACCGCGATATGACCAGCCAGCTGGACTATGAGGCGGAGCTTGTGGTTGTCATCAAGAAAGATGCGAAAAATGTAAAACGTGAAAATGTCCGTGACTATATTTTTGGCTATACCATTATGAATGATGTCAGTGCCCGTGAGGTACAGAATGGTCATAAGCAGTGGTATTTCGGTAAGAGCTTGGATGATTTTACCCCGCTTGGTCCGTGGATCACGACCGAGGATGCGATCGAATACCCGCCAAAGTTGAGAATCCAGTCCAAAGTCAACGGTGAACTGCGCCAGGATTCCAATACCGAGCTGTTCCTGACCGATATTGAGGAGATCATCGTGGAACTGAGCCAGGGCATGACTCTGAAATCCGGTACTCTGATCGCGACCGGTACACCGGCCGGCGTAGGTATGGGCTTCCATCCGCCAAAATTTCTGCAGGTGGGTGACGTGGTTGAATGTATCGTAGAAGGAATCGGTACTTTAAAGAATACGATCGTAGAATAAAATATGTAACTGAATGCAAGTCTGTGGGCAGGGAATGCCTGCAGACTTGTTTTGCCTTATGGCTGCCCAAATATATAAAAAATCTAAGGAGATGCAGAGTATGAAGTATAATTTCGACCCAATGTTTACCATTGAATGCTTTAAAGATATTGTGAATGTTCCGAGCCCGGTTGGTTATTACGAGCAGATGAATCCGGTGATCGAGCGCTATGCGAAGATGTTTGGTTATGATGTAACTTACGACAATAAGAGTACCGCTTATATCACCATTGACGGCGAGGATAATTCCAAGACCGTTATGATCGGTGCGCATCTGGATACCATCGGCCTGATCGTGCGCCGCATTGAGCCGGATGGAATGATCCGCGTTCGCAACCTGGGCGGCATCAATTTTTCAAGCATTGAGGGTGAGACCGTGACCGTTCACACCCGCGACGGCCGCTCCTACACCGGTCTGATCACATGTCAGTCCCACTCCGTGCATGTTTTCGATGACTGTCGTACATCAAGTCGTGACGAAAATACCATGATCGTGATCCTCGATGAAGATATTAAAAACAGCGATGATGTGCGTGCCCTCGGAATCCGTCACGGTGATATGGTTTCTGTGGATCCGCACTGCGAATTTACGAAGAATGGTTATCTGAAGTCCAGATTTATCGATGATAAGGCAGCCGTTGCATGTGCATTCAATATGCTGAAATATCTGACTGAGAATAATCTGAAACCGAAATACCGTACGTTGCTGGCAATGCCGTACTCTGAGGAAATCAGCATTGGCGGTACTTATATCCCGTCAGAGGTATCCGAGTTCGTTGCCATCGACATCGGTCTCATCGGTCCGGATTACGATGGAAACGAGCACTGTGTGACCATCTGCTGCAAAGACAACAAGTCTCCGTATGATTACGAACTGACCACTCGTCTGATCAATCTGGCAGAGAAGATTGGCTGTAACTATGCAGTGGATATCTTCTACCGTTACGGCACCGATGCCAGTGCGGCACTGGTGGCAGGAAATAACCTGAAGGCAGGAGCATTCGGTATGCCGGTCTACTGCAGCCACGGAAGAGAGCGCACCCATATCGATAGTTTAAACAACACCATCGACCTGATGATTGCATATGCTCTGGGTGAGTACGAGAAATAAACGGAAAGGCGGAATCTTATGATCGAATTATATCCGGAATTTTATAATGATGTGTTTGGCCCGATCATGCAGCCGGGCTCCAGCTCTCATATGGCAGCTCCGTGCCGCGTGGGATATCTCTGCAATTCCCTTCTCGGTGAAGAGGTGGCAGAAATTTTAGTGGAACTTGACAATGATGGTTCCTTTAAAGGAACATTTGGCACTATGAATGAGGATCTTGGCATGTTGAATGGTGCCATGGGTCATATGCCGGATTACAAGGGATTTTTTCAGGTGAAAGCGAATCTGCGTGAGTCTGGAATTCCATATAAATTTGATTTCTGTACGATGAAGGAAAGCCCGCATATCAATTCCCTGAAGTTCATTCTGACCGGAAAATCCGGAAAGAAGGTATCATTGGTGGCAAATTCCATCGGCGGCGGTATGATCGAGACCGTCTGGATCGACGGATATTCCTTCGTGGGAAAAGGTGATACCTATGTGCTTTGCGTGTTTGATAAAGAGCGCCGGTTGGATTGCGAAAAGTTATATGAAAAAGTTTCTGCGTGTCAGCCGGTACTGGGGCATGGTACAGGCGAAGGCCAAAATAAGACGGAAATGGATTATGGCATCGGTGTGATGCACTGGTTTAAGATTAACGGCGAGCTGACGGAAGAAACAAAAGAGGCACTGAACGAAATAGACTATGCGGTATTAAAGCCGATCCTTCCGGTGCCGACAAAATCCACGAAGAAACCGCAGCTCTACAACGATATGGTGGAGTGGCGCAGACTGGCTGCAGAGCAGGGAAAGACACTTCCGGAAGTGGCGATCGATTATGAGATGGCGGCGTCCGGCTGGGACCGTGAGCAGGTGGTGGCTTACATGCGCGATACGATCATGCCGGCCATGTACCGCCGCACCCATGCGGTGTACGAGGAGGATGTAACTCCGATCACCACTCCGTTTACGGAGCTTCATTATAAAAAATGGCATGCGGCAATGCCGACACTGCCGCTTGACATGGGCGTGATCACCAAATCCATTCAGTACGTGATGGCAGGACAGCCGCCGATCGAAGGTGTGTTAAACGTGCCGGGTCCGATGGGTACCGGCGGCGGATTCCTCTTCGGCGTACTTTCTGCTGTGCAGGAGACCATGGGATTTGACAAAGAAACACTTTTGGACGGACTTTTCGTGGCAGCCGGTGTCGGTGCGATCTGCTACACAAGAAGCGCGCCGACCGGCGAAGTGACCGGATGTACCGGAGAGTGCGGATGCTGTTCCGCAATGGCAGCGGCAGGCGTGACCCAGATGCTTGGCGGAACACCGGAGCAGGTGGAGGCAGCAGCATCCATGGCACTGCAGGCATCCATCGGATGGCCGTGTGATCCGATCCCGGGCGGAAAGGACATGCCGTGCATGGCGCGCGTACTTTACGTGGCGACCATGTCCATCGTATATTCTCAGTGGGCGCTGGCAGGTCAGGATCCGGTCCTCCCGTTCCATGAGGTTCTGGATGTGGCAGACCGCATTGGACGCAGCCTGGACGGAGACCTTCTCTGCACGGCACGCGGCGGCCATTGTTCCGCACCGACCGCGAAGAAACTGGCGTGCAGTTTCCGTGAGTGGCACAGCAAACAGTAGATGCTGAGGGAACGTTTCCAAATAGTTTCCGATTGTATGACAATTTTATAAAATTAACAGAATATACATATTATAGATTTTTTGCATAAGAGACATGCAGAGCTATTCAAAAGTGCAATTGTACTTTTTTTCATGCTGGTAGTATCCTATCAAGAGACGCAGAATGCGTCGAAAATACCATACAAAGGGGAATGATTATCATGAAAAAAAGAGCACTTGCACTGGTAACAGCGCTTGCCATGTCTCTTTCTCTTCTTGCTGGCTGTGGCCAGAAGGAGGAAGCAGCACCGGCAACTGAGGCTGCTACAGAGGCTGCAAAGGAAACAGAAGCAGCAAAAGAGACAGAAGCTCCGGCAGCAGAAGCTGGCGAGTATGACGCACTGGTAGAAAAACTTGGCGACGATAAGACAATCCGTCTTGCAACACCGGGTAACTACGCACCGTTCACAATCTACGATGAAGCAACAAAAGAGTGGTCCGGTTTCGAGATTGAACTCTGGAACGTTATGGCTGAAAAGGCAGGCCTTGAGCTTGAACTTGTACAGCTTGACAACCCGGCAACATTCGCAGAACTTGACCTTGGCCGTGTAGATACTGTTGCAAAACAGATCTCCATCACACCGGCTCGTCAGGAGAAATATAACTTTACACGTCCGTTCTTCTTCTCCCCGTACTGTCTTACAGTTCGTGAAGATAACGATGAGATCAAGACATGGGCAGATATGGAAGGAAAGACCATGGGTCTTATCGAAGGTTCCGCAATGAACGAGTTCATCGCTATGCGTGACCCGGACAATAAAGTTAAGAAGAACATCTACGAAGGTCATGCACACCTTCAGGAAGTAAACCTTGGCCGTGTAGACGCGATCGCATGGGCATACCTGGTACTTCCGTACACAATGGAAAAGACACCGGAACTGAAACTTAAGAGCGTAGATATCGAGAACCCGATCTACACAGAGGTTAACGCATATCCGTTCGCACGTACAGACCGTGGTGCAGCAATGCTTGAACTTATCGACACAATCCTTGGTGATATGATGGAAGACGGTTCCTACAGCGAACTTTGTACAAAGTGGTTCGGTCTTGATGTTATGGAGACACAGCCGGCGATCGACTACTTCAATGGAGCATCTGCATCCACAGAAGCAGCAGATTACACAGCACTGGCAGAGAAGCTTGGCGATGACAAGACAATCCGTCTTGCAACACCGGGTAACTACGCACCGTTCACAATCTACGACGAAGCAACAAAAGAGTGGTCCGGTTTCGAGATCCAGCTCTGGCAGATCATGGCTGAGAAGGCAGGCCTTGAGCTTGAACTTGTACAGCTTGACAACCCGGCAACATTCGCAGAACTTGACCTTGGCCGTGTAGATACTGTTGCAAAACAGATCTCCATTACACCGGCTCGTCAGGAGAAATATGATTTCACACAGCC
>JAFSFU010000021.1 GCA_017435025.1 Lachnospiraceae bacterium
CAGGATGGTATGCAGGTCTGACAAAAGAAGGAAAAGACCAGATTCGTGATTATATAGATGATCACCATACAGACGATGCAGACATGTACAAAAAGATGGTTCGCATGGCAATGATGAGTTCTGCACAGACTGCCATCATCCCGATTCAGGATTGGGCAGGCCTTGATAACGCTGCAAGAATGAATACTCCGGGTACCGTGGATAACAACTGGAGCTGGAGAATGAAGGCGGACCTGATCACAGACGAACTGACAGAGGAAGTTCTGGCGATGACGAAGCGCTTCAACCGCGCAAACTGGGATGCGATTGATGCGATCAAGAAGAGAGAGGCTGAGGCTGCAAAGAAGGCTGCAAAAGCAGCAGTGGCAGCAGCGGCGATCGATGATGATGAAGAGTCTGAATCGGAGGTAATGATTGCTTTAGAAGGTCTCAGTGAAGATGTGGTCGTGGAATTCGATCTTGAGGAACATGCAGAAGTAGAGCTTGAAATCGAACTGGATGATGAGAATATCATTGCAGAAATTGAGCTTGGCGAAAAGCCGGAGGAGTAATCATGCAGGAATTATATCGTTTGATTGAGAAAAAGATCAAAGATGCCGGTTATCCGGGTGTGGTTGACGGTGAAGAACTGTACAATAACATCTGCGACGAGATGGAAGAGAAGGAGAACGGAAGTTACCTTCTTATGATCAAAGGTGAGGGAAATGTACATTTCGAGTGCCGCGTGGATATCATGGATGACCAGTTTGATCTGCCGTTTGTGGATATCCACGATGGGGATAAAGTCTATCATGTGGATTTTGATGCGTAGTAAGAGGTATTTGATATTTCATTGAGCAAATAAAAAACCATCTATAGAAAATCCTTTGTTCTGTAAAAATGGCTAACTACCTTCGCTTCCATGCGATTTTATATGCCGGTACGACGATTGCGATAAGTTCGTTTGCAATCTTTGTACCGGCAAAAATCTTTGGAAGCTTAGTCGTTTAGCCTATCATTTACAGAATAAGAGATTTTCTACCAGATGGTCCTTTTTATCTTTACTCAACCCAATATCACAGTAAAAGCATACATTTAAGTATCTCACAAACAAGAAAATCTCTATAGATACCAACACCACACCCCCATTTCATGCTATAATATCCCATAAGAAATACTTTGACAGATGCGACAGGAGGTATTCGCTATGCCGGAGAAAAGAATAGAAGTAAACCAGGCGAAGATATCCAATTCCTATACAAAGCTTTCCCTCGTATGGGAGTTTTTGAAGGGAAGCAAGCGATATTTTGTGATCAGTATCATTGCAACCCTTCTGGTCAATGCGTTGGACATGCTGACGCCGCAGATTATCCGTACAACTGTGGACAGTGTCATTGGGAACGCACCATTAGATGTACCGGGTTTTGTAGCAACGTGGGTTGACAGAGCTGGTGGAATCGAATATCTGAAGACACATGTATGGGTGATTGGAATTCTTATTGCAGCGATTGCACTGGCCAGTGCGGTCTGTCGATATGTATACACCTTATATAACAGCAAAGGTGCGGAACGATTTGTAAAGACAATGAGAAACCGCCTGTTCTCCCATATTCAGCGTCTGCCGTTTTCCTGGCACATGAAGAATCAGACCGGTGATATCATTCAGCGGTGTACTTCTGATGTGGATATGATCAAAAACTTCATTTCTGAGCAGTTGACGGCGGTGTTCCGAATCGTGATGATGATCGGATTGTCGCTATTTTTCATGTTCTCCATGAACTTTAAACTGACTCTGGTGGCAGTCGTTTTTGTACCTGTGGTGGTAGCGTACTCCACTTTCTTCCATTCAAAGATCCGAGATCGCTTTACCCAGTGTGACGAGAATGAAGGCGTGCTGTCAACAATTGCACAGGAAAATCTGACCGGCATCCGTGTGGTCCGTGCGTTCGGACGAGAAAAATTTGAGAAGGACCGTTTTGAGAAGCAGAATAATATTTATACGGACGAGTGGATGAAACTCTGTACCGTGTTGTCGTTATTCTGGGGTACCGGAGATTTGGTTTCCGGACTGCAGATTATGTTGATCGTGGTTCTGGGATCGGTTTTTTGTGTACAGGGTGAGATGACAGCCGGTGAGTTCATTGCGTTTGTGTCATACAATACGATGCTGATCTGGCCGGTCCGTTCCCTGGGAAGAACCATCTCTGAGATGAGTAAGGCCAGCGTTTCAGTAGAACGTCTGCGTTATATTATGAATTCAGAGCCGGAACAGGATAAGGCTGATGCGATCACTCCGAATCTGAACGGTGATATTGTGTTTGAACACGTGACTTTTGGGTATGGTGATATTCCGGTACTTCAGGATGTGAGTTTTACGATTCCAAAGGGATCGACGTTTGGCATTCTTGGTGGGACGGGGTCCGGTAAATCAACGCTGATGCATTTAATGAACCGTCTCTATGATCTGCCGAAAGAAAATGGAAGGATCACCATTGGCGGTGTGGATATTGCTGACATGAAGGGTGAGTGGGTTCGCCAGAACATCGGCATGGTTCTGCAGGAGCCGTTCCTGTTCTCAAGAACCATCGCAGAAAATATCGGCATTACAAAGGATAGCATGACGCTCACAGAGATTCGCGAGGCGGCTGCAATCGCTTGTGTGGACAGGTCTGTTATGGAGTTTACGAAAGGTTATGACACGATTGTTGGTGAGCGTGGCGTGACCCTTTCCGGCGGTCAGAAGCAGCGCACGGCAATTGCCCGCATGCTGGTTCAGAGGACACCGATCATGGTTTTCGACGATTCCCTTTCGGCTGTGGATGCCCAGACGGATGCACTGATCCGCCAGGCGTTGAAAGAAAAACTCAAAGAGGCAACCGTGGTTCTTATCGCCCACCGTGTAACAACGTTAATGCAGGCGGACTGCATTATGGTCCTGGACAAGGGCAGGATTGCGGAAATCGGTTCTCATAAAGAACTGATGGAGAAACAAGGAATCTATCGCAGAATTTATGATATGCAGATGACTGTGGAAGAGGAGGTGGAGGCAGATGAGTAAGACAAAAGAACAGGAATTTAAAAGGCTGCCATACTTTGGAATTAACAAACTGCTTCCTTACTTAAAACCATACAGAGGGATCATATTCTGGATGATCAATCTGGGATTCGCCGGTGGTTTGGTGGATATTATACTTCCTCTGTTTCAGGAGTATGCGATTGATCATTTTATTGCAAAACAGACGCTGGACACTATGAGTACGTTCATCTGGGTCTATCTTGGTGTTCTGGCCTTTCAGGTTCTGGCAAATGGAATTTCCGCCTACCAGGCGTGCCAGATTGAGATGTATGTGGGCCGTGACATGAAACGAGAGAGCTTTAATCATCTGCAGAATTTGGCATTTTCCTATTTTAATCAGAATAGTGTGGGGTACATTCATGCGAGAGTCATGAGTGATACCAACCGCATCGGTGCACTGGTGTCCTGGAGCCTCATGAATGGAGTCTGGTACATCTCTTACATTATCGGAGCAATTATTGTCATGCTGGCAGTCAATGCCAAGCTGGCATTCTGGGTGCTTTTGATCGTGCCGGTCATTGCCGTGGTGGCGCAGATGTTCCAGTTAAAGCTAGTGACATTGAACCATAAGATCCGAGAAGTCAATTCTCAGATCACTTCCAATTTTAACGAGGGAATTACCGGTGCCAAGACGACAAAAACGCTGGTAATTGAGAATAAAATGGAAGAAAACTTTAGCCGAACGACGGAGGAGATGGAGCTTCGGTCGGTACATGCGACCCATTACAAGGCTATGTTTGCGTCCCTGATCTCGTTCGCTTCTTCAGCGGCGCTGGCTCTGGTACTTTGGCAGGGCGGTCATATCACCATGGAAGGGGTTATGGAGATCGGTACACTGTCGGTGTTTATGTCTTATGCATTAGGTATGATGGAGCCGATCCAGTGGATCGTGCGATCCATTTCAGATCTGATTACGGTACAGGTCAACGTGGAAAGATTCTCCACGCTGATGGAGACGGAGTCCGACGTACGCGATTCAGAAGAAGTAATCGCGAAATACGGTGATTCTTTCAATCCAAAACGCGAGAATTGGGAGCCGCTTTATGGGGATATCACGTTTGAGGATGTGTCTTTTCAATATCCGGATGGCGACGAGTACGTGTTGGAACACTTTAATCTTCATATTCCGCAGGGAACAAATGTGGCGATTGTCGGTGAGACCGGCGCGGGAAAATCTACATTGGTGAATCTGGTATGTCGTTTTTTTGAGCCGACTGCGGGACGAATCTTGATTGATGGCAGAGATGCAAGGGAACGGTCGCAGCTGTGGCTTCACAGCAATATCGGCTATGTTCTCCAGTCCCCGCATCTCTTTTCTGGCAGTGTTTTGGAGAATCTGAGATATGGAAATCCGGATGCGACCATGGAACAGATCGAGGAAGCTGTGAAACATGTTTCGGCTGATGAAGTGATTGCCAGAATGGAACATGGATATGAGAGTAATGTAGGCGAAGGCGGAGATCTTCTGTCTACCGGTGAAAAGCAGCTGCTTTCATTTGCAAGGGCAATTTTGGCAGATCCCCGTATTTTTGTCCTTGATGAGGCGACATCTTCTATTGACACAGTGACGGAAAAGAAGATTCAGGACGCGACGATGCGCCTGATGAAGGGACGGACATCCTTCGTGATTGCCCATCGTCTGTCAACGATCAGACAGGCAGATCTGATCCTGGTGATCAAAGATGGTAAGATTATTGAACAGGGAACGCACAAGGAGCTGATCACAAAACGAGGAGAATACTACCAGCTTTATACAAAACAGTATCAGGAAGAGAACACAAAAAAACTATTTTCAATACTATGAAATGCTTGGTAAATTTGTTATAATAAAAGATAGCCGATTCGTGTGGTGGGGAGGTGAATGAGCAAATGACAGAACATACGATTAATACAACAAAAATTTATGAAGAATCCTATGAAAAATGGCGCAATGCGATATTTAAAGCTAATTTAATCTGTGTAGGAATCGTAATGGTCATGGAGTTTTTGATTTGGGGTATTTTTGAAGTTCAGGATCTTCGCCTGCAGCCTCTGGGAGAGTATCTTGTTTATTATATGCTTTTGCCAACACTCTTCAATCTGTTGATTCTTTTTGTTGGATTTGTGCTCATGCGGTTTGCGAATGGGGACACTAAAGCGATGAATTATGTGCCAATTGTTCAGATGGTGTGCCTAAGTTTTTCTTTGTGTGTGTTCCACAATCTGTTCTCGGTGTTACTGTGTACATTTAGCTTCCCGATCTTTTTGACTGCGATTTTCAGCGACAGGAGAATGACAAAGAGAATTACCATTTTGTGTATTATCGGAATTTCTCTTGCACAATTATTGGGACCGCTTATTACCCACAGTGAAAATGAGTATCGGTTTACCATATGGCTGGTTAGTCTTGCAATCATTGCAAGCACGAATGTTATCAGTAATGTCTTGATTCAGTTCCAGAAACAGAAAGATAAAAAACTGGAAAGCGTATACAAGAGCCGAAGAGAGGCATTGGAACAGTTGAAATATGATCAGAAGACCGGTTTATATGCGCATACGTCTTTCCAAACGGGTTTACGTGAATTGGTTGAAAGCAGCACGAAGGGCGATCGCCCTGCAGTTGCGGTGCTGGATATTGATGATTTTAAAAAGGTAAATGATACATATGGCCATGTCAAAGGTGATGTGGTTCTTTTGGAATTGGCGCGCATTATGCGCACCGTTTGTGGTGAAAAATATATAGCAGCACGTTTTGGCGGTGAGGAGTTTGCTATTTTGTTCCGCGGCGGAAATATCGGAGAGTACGTGCGTGTTGTTGAGACAATAAGACAGGAGTTTGAACAAATTTGCTTTGAATTCCGCCGAGAACCGGTGACTGTGAGCATTGGTCTTGCTATGTGGAAAAGAGGCTGGGATGTGACGGAGTTTTTTGATCGTGCGGATGAGGCTTTGTATATATCCAAAAGACAGGGAAAGAACCGTACAACAGTCTGTGATGAAAGTGGAATGAAAGCCGCTGATGTATATAAGCATACAAATACTCAGCAGGGAATTAAGCTGATGTAGTTAAAGGGAACATAAATCTGCATGATGCGGAAGAATGGCAAGATTCTGGATAAGAAAGAGACAGCAGGGGAGGACAGTATGCGTAACGAGCTGACAGAAAAAGATATCAAAAAAATCGAGGAAGAGATAGAGTATCGAAAACTGGTGGTAAGAAAAGAGGCCATTGAGGCTGTAAAAGAGGCAAGAGCGCAGGGGGATCTCAGCGAAAATTTCGAGTATTACGCGGCGAAGCGTGATAAAAATAAAAACGAGAGTCGAATTCGTTATCTGGAGAGGGTGATCAAAACGGCTAAAGTGGTGTCGGATCAGTCTAAGGAAGATGAAATAGGACTCTATAATACTGTAGATGTTTATTTTGAAGAGGACGATGAGACAGAGACTTATAAAATCGTTTCCAGCATCCGCGGTGATTCTCTGAAAGGATTGATTAGTTCGGAATCACCCTTGGGCAGAGCATTATTGGGACATAAAGTCGGTGACCGGGTGCATGTTCGTATTAATGAAAAAGCCGGATATGATGTGATTGTGAAACGAATAGAAAAAACGGAAGACGACGGAACAGAAGCATTGAGAAGTTTCTAGACTTTTGGGAGAATTCTTATGAAAGATCAAAAAAAGATTCTGGGATTTCCATTCCCATTATATTGTATTGTGTTTCTATTGACAGCCGCCTGTATGGCGGCTGATTGTATTCCGAAGAGTCTTGTTTCGGCATTCCTTGTTTTGATGGTATTCGGGGAAGGATTGAATACGCTTGGAAATACAATTCCGGTAGTAAAGACCTATCTGGGCGGTTCGGTTATTTGCATTCTGGGCGCTGCTGTGATTCGGGCGGTGGGAGTGATTCCGGATCAGACGTATGAAACATTGAATTATTTTGTGAACGATAGCGGGTTTTTGGTATTCTATATTGCTGCATTGATTACCGGGAGTTTGTTCAATATTGACAGAGATTTGCTTCTTAGAGCGACGGTGAGACTTTTGCCTGTAGCACTGACAGCTCTTGCTGTAGGAATCCTTACTTCCGGTGTGTTGGGAATCCTTTTGGGAAATGGTTTTTGGGGAGGAATCCTTTATATGGGTGTGCCAATGACCAGCGGTGGTATGACGGCCGGAACCGTCCCGTTATCCGGAATTTATGCGGGGGCATTGGGAGCAAATGCATCCGAGATGTTGACAAAAATGGCTCCGGCGACAGTTCTAGGCAATTGCGTAGCGATCATTTTCGGTGGCCTTCTGAATAACTATGGAAGAAAACATCCGGAATTGACCGGAAACGGTATGCTGGTAAATGATGGACGAACGGTAAAGAAACCGAAACCGATGAAGCCAACGTTTGGGCTTTTGTGTACCGGTATGGTCATTGCATTTGCATTTTATCAACTGGGTGCACTGCTGAATCATTATATTTCCGTTGTTCCGACTTATGCATGGATGATCGTAGCGGTGGTCCTGGTGAAAGGAACCGGAATTATGACAGAGGAGCTGGAAGATGCAGCGCGTGAGTGGGGGCAGTTTGCTATCCATAGCTGGACAGCAGCGGCACTTGCCGGAATCGGTTTTACATTGATCGATTTAAATACGATTTTGAAAACACTGACACCATTTTATCTGCTTGCAGTGATCCTGATTGTAGCGGTGATCACGTTGACTGCGGCAATTTTGGGAAAAATGGCAGGATTCTATCCGTTGGAGTCAGCCATCGCGGCTGGTATGTGCACGACCAATATGGGTGGTTCCGGAAATGTGGCAGTATTGAGCAGCGCACATCGAATGGAGCTTCTGCCGTTTGCGCAGATTGTAACAAGATCATGCGGGGCGTTGATGCTGACCATTGGAGGAATTCTGGTTCAGATTGTTGGATAAAAGAAAGGGGCCTGCGTTATCACAGGTGAGGGACTATGAGTACGAAAGAGACAAAAAAGAAAAAAGAAAAATGGATGAAGCGCCGTCATTATGTGGTGCGCGATCTGGCATTCTTAATCTTACATCCGTATGCCAAATGGAAATATGGAATTAAAGCAGAGCGATTTGAAGAGCAGGGAAAGAGACCATATTTGATCCTGATGAATCACCAGACTGCATTTGACCAGTTTTTTGTTGGAATCTCTTTTAAGGGACCGGTTTATTACCTGGCGACCGAGGATATTTTTTCTATTGGATGGGTATCGTCCCTGATTCGCTGGCTGGTGGCTCCAATTCCGATCAAGAAGCAGGCAACGGATGTAACTGCCGTGATGAATTGTATCCGCGTCGCAAAAGAGGGAGGAACGATTGCCATTGCGCCGGAAGGAAACCGTACATACAGCGGTAAGACCTGCTATATGAGCCCGGCAATCACGGTTCTTGCAAAGAAGATGAAACTTCCGATCGCATTATACCGGATTGAGGGCGGTTACGGTGTTCAGCCTCGTTGGAGTGATGTGGTGCGAAAGGGAAAGATGCGTGCCTATGTATCGGAAGTGATCGAGCCGGAAGAATTTGCAGGGATGAGCAATGAAGAACTGTATGATCGAATCCAGAAGGGATTGTATGTGGATGAAGGTACAGCAGAAGGTGAGTTCCGTTCGGATAAGAGAGCAGAATACCTGGAGCGTGCTGTGTATGTGTGTCCATACTGTGGTCTTTCTGAGTTTGAAAGCCATGGAAATGAGATTGAATGTAAAAAGTGTCACAGAAAAATTACATACGGAACAGATAAATGGCTGGCAGGAAACGGGTTCGAGTTTCCATTTGATTTTGTAGGCGACTGGTACGATTATCAGGAACAGTTTATCAATTCTCTCAATTTGCTGGAATACACAGAAACTCCGGTATATGTGGATAAAGCGAATGTGTCGGAAGTGATCGTGTATAAGAATAAGCGTCCGATGCGAAAGAATGCAAAGATCAGCTTGTATGGTGATCGGGTTGTGTTCGATGAAGACGGAAAAGACCCGATGATATTCCCGTTCTCTGAAGTGACGGCTGCTGCCGTTCTTGGAAAGAATAAGCTGAATTTATATCATGATAAGAAGGTATACCAGTTGAAGGGCGATAAGCGATTCAATGCATTGAAGTATGTAAACTTCTACTATCGCTACAAAAATATCTGCAGAGGTGACGAGAATGGAAAATTTTTGGGACTTTAGTGTATGGGGAACATTTAATTTATTTTCAGTGCTGTTGGTGAGTCTGTTGGTGGCGAATATTTTAAAAAGAAGCATCCGTCCGCTGCATGATTCCCTGATTCCGACTTCTGTGCTGGGCGGTGGTCTGTTGATCGTAGTTGCAGGATTTTACAAACTGTTTACCGGAGATGTGATGTTTGACACTGCATTTTTCGGTGGAAAAGGAACAACAAACCTTGAATTGATTACATACCATGCATTGGCTCTTGGCTTTATCGCATCTGCCTTTAAAAAGAACGATGAGAAGATGACGAAGCAGCGTACCATTGAGATTTTCAATACCGGTGTGACAACGGTAGCAACTTATCTCATGCAGGCAATTCTCGGTTTTGTGATTTCCATGATTGCTGTGCTCGTAATGAAAGATTTCTTTATTGCAGCAGGCGTTCTGCTTCCGTTTGGATATGGACAGGGAACCGGTCAGGCATTGAATTACGGCGGAATTTACGAGACTCAGTTTGGTTTTGTTGGGGGCAAGAGTTTTGGCCTGACAATCGCGGCGTTGGGTTTCATTTGTGCAAGCTTTGGCGGTGTTGTGCATCTGAATGTATTGAAGCGCAAAGGCAAAGTGAAGACGCAGAAGCACAGAGAAGGTGCAATCCAGTCTGAGCAGATCCAGGCAGAAAATGAGATCCCGATGCAGGAGAGCATTGATAAGATGACGATTCAGATTGCTCTGATCACAGGAGCCTATCTGTTGGCGTATGTACTTATGTATTGTTTGGGCTTGCTGCTCCCGGGAATGAAATCGGTTGTATATGGTTTTAACTTCCTGTTAGGTGTTCTGACTGCGACTGTGATCAAAGTCGTGATGAACTGGCTTAGAAAGAAAAACTATATTCATAGAGAATATACGAATAATTTCCTGATGACACGTGCCAGCAACTTTTTCTTTGACGTGATGGTAGTTGCCGGTATCGCAGCAATCCGCCTAGGCGTACTGGAAAACTACTGGGGAATCATTCTGATCATGGGTGTGGTTGGTATGTTTGCAACTTACGGTTACAATTATCTGGTTGCCAAGGTATTATTCCCGTCTTACCGGGAGGAACAGTTCTTGACTATGTATGGCATGCTGACCGGTACAGCCAGCACAGGCATTATTTTGCTTCGTGAGATTGATGGTGACTTCAAGTCACCGGCATCGGATAACATGGTGTATCAGAACTTTCCGGCTATGGTATTCGGTTTCCCGTTGATGCTTTTAGCGACACTGGCTCCGGTGAAACCGATGCTGACATTGCTCATTTTGATTGCATTCTTTGCAGTAATGAATGTGATTTTGTTCAGGAGTTTGATTTTTAAGAAGAATTGATATTTCATTCAGTGATGTAAGTTGTATCATTTCATTTAATCATTAGATTATAAAGTAAATGCAGTATTTTCAAACATGCTTCGTTTTCGGATTTTGTCCGTGCATCGATGATCAGCTGCTCTGCTAACTCGCTCCTACGGAGCTCAGACAGAGCGCCGCAGCTGAAATTAGCATAGACAAAATCTTGAAAGCCTTGCAAATCGTTTGAAGAATACTGCATTTATTTTTATAATCCAACAATTGAATGTGAAAGAAACTTACATCTGAATGAAATATGCATGGAACATACACACGAGAGGTTCGTTTTTTATTGTGATATTTTGTTTGAGTAAGATTAAAAGTGTCTATTAGAAAATC
>JAFSFU010000185.1 GCA_017435025.1 Lachnospiraceae bacterium
ATGGGGAGAGCATGTTCTCGCCGGTGACTATGATGTGGATGAACTGGTGGAAGAAATGCCCCATGCGATCAAGCATTTTTTGACTGAGAACCGTATGTTTACGAGCATTTTGGTTGGTACAGTCATCGTGTCACTGTTTATCAGTATGGCGATCAGTATCTTTGTTGTCCCGATCATTGAGGTCAGCAAAAACCGGTATTATATGGAAAGCCGTGTCCTTGATCGAGGTGCCGGTGTCGGTAAACTGATCTGGGGATTTAACCGCAATTATCTGAATATCGTCTGGACGATGTTTTTAAGAGGATTTATCATTTTCCTCGGATCATTATGCTGTGGTATTCCGGGAATTTATGCGGCCTTCTGTTTCTATATGGTGCCGTATATTCTCGCGGAAAACCCGGATATGAGAGCGACGGAGGCTTTGAGACTTTCCAATGAGATGATGAAGGGAAATAAATTTGGAGCATTTGTTCTGAGACTTTCGTTCTTTGGATGGATTCTTCTTGCCTCATTTATCGGAGCGTTTACGTGCGGTTTAGGCACATTTTTAGTAATTCCGTACATTGAAGCTACAATGGCGGAACTTTATGCAGAACTTCGTGAGCCGTTTGCTGGCGGCCTCAACGGATTTGGATATCCGGAATATGGCCCGTATGGTCCAGGACCGGAGCCGTACTATGGTGGACCGCAGAATGATTTTGGACCACAGGATTCTTCCTATGTGAACTCTCAGGTTGTAGAACCGGAAATGAAGGAGCAGGAAGCACAAGAGTCCGGGTGGAGTTATGAGACACATGACCGTGCGGCATCGGACCCAAATAAACATGTTCGTGGTTATTATCTGAACGGTGTGTTCTATCCGTATACAGAGGAAGAACTGAGAGCGATGGATGGCGATAAATAGGGAAGAGGGGAATTACAATGGCAAAAGTATATGCATTTGTGGCAGACGGAATGGAAGAAGTGGAGTGTCTGGCAGTTTGTGATGTACTGCTTCGTGCAGGCGTAGATGTAAAATTGGTTTCTGTTATGGGAAGAAAAGATATTACCGGATCTCATGGGTTTAAGATAACGGCAGATACTGTATTTGAAGAGATCACGGATGATGCGGATGTTCTGTTCCTGCCGGGAGGACTTCCGGGAACCACCAATCTGGCGGCACACGAAGGTCTGGCGGAAATGTTAAAATCTCATGCTGCCGCAGGAAAACGTCTTGCTGCAATTTGTGCGGCACCGAGTGTACTTGGCGGTCTCGGACTTGCAAAGGGACATAAAGTGACTTGTTTTCCGGGATGGGAAGATAAGATGGAAGGTGCCGAATATACCGGTGCCTGTGTAGAGACCGATCGTCTTATCTCTACCGGACGCGGAATGGGCTGTTCCATTGACCTTGGTCTGGAGCTTGTAAAGCTTCTTGTGGATGAGAAAACATCTGCCGATTTAAAGGTGAAGATCCAGTACGAAAAATAAGAGAATAAAATACTGGAAAACAATGGTTTTTTAGCGTTTTTCATAAAATAGTGCTGGCATTTCTAAAAGCGTTATGATATAATGCTAAATTGAAGTGTAACGCCCACAGACAGGGAGTTACGATATTGCACGGATATGATTTGGATGTCCGATACAGATATATTTAAGGAGGAACCAGTAAAATGAATTTACAGGTAGAAAAGTTAGAGAAGAATACAGCGAAGCTTACAATCGAAGTGCCGGCAGAGCAGTTTGACAAAGCGATCATGAACGCTTACAACAAGAACAAAGCAAAATTCAATATCCCGGGCTTCAGAAAAGGTAAAGCACCGTTCCATATGATCAAGAAGATGTATGGTGTTGGCGTATTCTTCGAAGACGCTGCTAACGAAGTTATGGAAGCAACATACCCGGATGCTGCTAAGGAGAGCGGTCTTGAGATCGTTTCCCGTCCGACAGTCGACGTTGAGCAGATCGAAGAAGGCAAGAACTTCATCTACACAGCACTTGTAGCTGTTAAGCCGGAAGTTACTCTCGGTGAGTACAAAGGCGTAGAAGTTCATAAGGTAAAAGCAGAAGTTACAGACGCAGACGTTGAGGCAGAACTCAACAGCGTAAGAGAGAAAAACTCCCGTCTGATCACAGTAGAAGACAGAGCAGTTGAAAACGGCGATATCGTTAAGATCGACTTCGACGGTTTCGTTGACGGCGAGAGATTCGACGGCGGCAAGAGCGAAGGTTTCCAGCTTACAATCGGTTCCCACACATTCATCGATACATTCGAAGAGCAGTTAATCGGCAAGAACATTGGTGAAGAAGTTGATGTAAACGTTACATTCCCGGCTGAGTATCATGTTGCTGATCTTCAGAACAAGCCGGCTCTCTTTAAAGTTGTGATCCACGAGATCCAGGTGAAAGAACTTCCGGAGCTTGATGACGAGTTCGCAAGTGAAGTATCCGATTTCGATACAATGGAAGAGTACAAGAAAGACGTTGCTGAAAAGCTCTTAGCTGAGAAGCAGTCCTTCGCTGCAACACAGAACGAGAACAACGTTGTAGATAAAGTTGTTGCAAACGCTACAATGGAGATTCCGGAAATGATGCTTGCTGAAGAAGCTGATATGATGGTAAGAGATTACGCTCGCAGAATGCAGAGTCAGGGCTTCTCTATCGAGCAGTACATGCAGATCACAGGTATGACAACAGAGAAACTTGCAGAAGAGTTCAAGCCGCAGGCTGAGAAGAGAATCCAGACAAGACTGGTTCTTGAGGCAGTTGTTAAGGCAGAGAACATCGTTGCAAGCGATGAGACAGTAGAAGCTGAGTTCAAGAAGATGGCTGAAGCTTACAAGATGGAAGTTGAGCAGATCAAGGGTCTCTTCGACGAGGATCAGCTTGCTCAGATGAAGGAAGATCTTGCTGTTCAGGAGGCAATTGATTTCCTTGTAGCAGAAGCAAAATTAGTTGACTAATTTTAGTCAGTAACTGAAGAGAAAATCAACAGGGGGGTTGTTGTGGGGATCATTCTACGGCAATCCCCTGTCAAGTATTAGGAATGCAGGAGGAAATAATATGAGTTTAGTACCTTATGTACTGGAATCCACCAGCAGAGGTGAGCGTACCTATGATATTTATTCCAGACTTTTAAAAGATCGTATCATTTTCCTTGGTGAAGAAGTAAATGATGTGACTGCCAGTCTGGTTGTGGCACAGCTTTTGTTCCTGGAGTCTGAGGATCCGAATAAGGACATTAACCTGTATATCAACAGCCCGGGTGGTTCTGTGACAGCTGGTATGGCCATTTATGATACTATGAATTACATCAAATGCGATGTATGTACGACATGTATCGGCATGGCAGCCAGCATGGGGGCATTTCTTCTTTCCGGCGGTGCAAAGGGCAAACGTTTTGCACTCCCGAATGCAGAGATTATGATTCACCAGCCGTCTGGCGGTGCTCAGGGTCAGGCAACAGATATCAATATCGTTGCAGAGCACATATTAAAGACAAAGAAAAAACTCAATACGATCATGGCTGCCAACACCGGTCAGCCGATCGAGGTGATTGAGAGAGATACAGAGCGTGACAATTATATGTCCGCAGAGGAAGCGATGGCGTATGGTCTGATCGACCGCGTTATCACAGGACATTAATTATTGAGTGAGGTGCAGACATGCCAATGAGACCAGAGGACAAAATCAGATGTTCCTTCTGTGGACGAAGCCAGGATCAGGTGAGAAAGCTGATCTCCGGCGGTGGAGACATCTATATCTGCGATGAGTGTGTACAGCTCTGCAGCGAGATCCTGGATGAGGAGCTTGGTCCGGATGACGAGATGTCTTCCGATTTCTCCGGTATTAATTTGTTAAAACCGAAGGAGATCAAAGAATTTCTGGATGATTATGTCATTGGACAGGACGAGGCAAAGAAAGTTCTGTCTGTGGCTGTTTACAATCACTACAAAAGAATTACTTCCAAGATGGAGAGTGATATCGAGCTTCAGAAGAGCAATATTCTGATGCTGGGTCCAACCGGTTCCGGTAAGACCTATTTAGCCCAGACGCTTGCGAAGTTATTGAATGTACCGTTTGCGATCGCGGATGCAACAACGCTGACAGAAGCCGGTTATGTGGGTGAGGACGTTGAAAATATTCTCCTGAAGCTGATCCAGGCAGCAGATAACGATGTGAGCCGTGCGGAGTATGGTATCATCTATATCGATGAGATTGATAAGATCACAAAGAAATCTGAAAACGTATCCATCACAAGAGACGTATCCGGCGAAGGTGTTCAGCAGGCGCTCTTAAAGATTCTGGAAGGTACGGTTGCAAGCGTTCCGCCGCAGGGCGGAAGAAAGCATCCGCAGCAGGAGCTGATCCAGATTGATACAACCAATATTCTGTTCATCTGCGGTGGTGCGTTTGATGGATTGGAGCGCATTATCGAATCGCGTCTGGAGACATCCTCCATCGGTTTTGGAGCTAATATTTCAGATAAAAAGAACAAAGATATCAGCAAGCTGCTGAAGCAGGTAATGCCGCAGGATCTGACCAAGTTTGGTTTGATTCCGGAGTTCGTTGGCCGAGTTCCGATGATGGTATCTTTGGATCTCCTGGATGAGGCAGCATTGGTGAGAATTCTTACAGAGCCGAAGAATGCGATCACAAAACAGTACCAGAAACTGTTCGAGCTGGATGATGTGAAACTGGAATTTACAGAGGAAGCAGTCGAGGCGATCGCCCATATGGCAGTGGAGCGTAAGACCGGCGCCAGAGGTTTAAGAGCCATCATGGAATCTGTCATGATGGATATGATGTATGAAATCCCGTCTGATTCCAGTATTGGAATCTGTACCGTGACGAAGGATGCAGTGGACGGCAATGCGGAGCCGGAGATCGTGTACCGCGATGTAGCTGTTCCAAGGAAGACTCTTGGTAACAGCAGAGCAAAGAGAGAAAATAAGGGTGAAATTGCTTAAACGATTTCACATAGTTGTTTTTCGAATTTAAAAGATATGGATGGGCTGCTGCAAAGCGAATTGGTTTTACAGCGGCCCATTGTTAAGTCAAAGGAGAAAATTCATGGAAGAAAAACTTATGACACTTCCTGCTATCGCGCTTCGCGGTTTTGCGGTTCTTCCGGAAATGATCCAGCATTTCGACATTAGCAGAGAACGGTCTATCAGTGCCGTAGAAAACGCGATGGTCGACAATCAGAAAGTCTTTCTGGTAACACAGAGGGACCCGGAGGAAGAGGTTCCGGGGGAAGATGATCTTTACCAGATCGGTACCATAGCAAAGATCAAACAGCTGGTGAAGATGCCGGGTGGAATGATCCGTGTGATGGTGGAAGGACAGACCCGTGCAGAGTTACTGGCGGTTGTGGATGATGACCCATACTTAAAGGTTGAAGTAGAGGAATCTCCGTTAAAAGAAGAGCAGTTTAACGACACGGTAAAGGAAGCAATGAGCCGTGTGGTAAAAGATAAGCTGGAGGAGTTTGGAAATGCAAATCCGAAGTCTGTAAAAGATTTTATGGGCGGACTTCTGGTGTTAGATGATCTGGAAGAGCTCCTTATGCGTACGGCAGGACAGTTTCCTTGGGACTTTAAAGTTCGACAGGAACTTTTGGAGTGTGGGTATATCAGCCACTTATACGAGAGGGTTGTCTACCATCTGATGCGTGAGATCGAGATTTTGAAGATCAAGCGTGACTATCAGGTGAAAGTGAAAACTGCGATCGACAAGAATCAGAGAGAATATGTTCTGCGTGAGGAGATGCGTGTGATTCAGGAGGAACTGGGCGAAGAATTCACCGGTTCCGATGCAGATACATACCTTGCACAGCTGGAAAAACTCCATGCGGATAAGGAAGTAAAAGAAAAGATTAAGAAGGAAATTTTACGGTTCAAGGTGATGCCGGGCGCAAGTCAGGAAGCCAATGTGCTGCGTTCTTATATTGAAACGGTCATGGAAATGCCGTGGAGAAAGATGTCCAAGGACAACAACGACATCAAATTTGCCAAGGAAGTTTTAGAAGAAGACCATTATGGTCTTGAGAAGGTAAAAGAGCGTGTGCTGGAATATCTGGCAGTTCGCCTTCTCACAAAAAAGGGTCAGACACCGATCATTTGTCTTGTGGGACCTCCTGGAACCGGCAAGACCTCCGTTGCAAGGTCGGTTGCTCGTGCACTGAACAAGAAGTATGTCCGTATCAGCCTTGGCGGTGTTCACGATGAAGCAGAAATTCGTGGTCACAGAAAAACATACGTGGGTTCCATGCCGGGCCGCATTGCGGAGGCGATGCGTCAGGCAGGTGTTGCAAACCCGCTGATGCTTCTTGATGAGGTGGATAAAGTTTCCAGTGACTATAAGGGTGATGTCTCGTCAGCTCTTTTGGAAGTTCTGGATGGTGAACAAAATGTGAAGTTCCGCGATCACTATGTGGAAATTCCGCTGGATCTGTCTAATGTATTATTTATTGCAACTGCCAATACGACACAGACCATTCCGAAGCCGCTCCTTGATCGTATGGAAGTGATCGAGGTATCCAGCTATACAGAAAATGAGAAATTCCATATTGCAAAGAAATATCTGCTTCCGAAGCAGTTAGAGAGAAATGGTCTTTCTGAAGGCAAGCTGGTGGTAAGCGATAAAGCACTTGAAAAAGTCATCCACAACTACACGAGAGAGGCCGGTGTTCGTAATCTGGAACGCCGTATCGGTGAGCTTTGCAGAAAAGCTGCATGGGAATTCCTGGAGAAGGATAAAGCGGTAGTTCGTGTGACAGAAGGAAATCTGGAAAAATATCTTGGCAAAGAAAAGGTAACCTTTGAGAATGCCAATGAAGAAGATGAGATCGGTATTGTTCGCGGTCTCGCATGGACAAGTGTTGGCGGTGATACCCTTCAGATTGAAGTGAATGTGATGCCGGGTACCGGTAAAATGGTTATGACCGGTCAGATGGGTGATGTTATGAAAGAATCTGCCCAGATTGCATTGACTTACGTGCGTTCGGTCAGTGAACAGTATCAGATCGATCGAGAGTATTTCGAAAAACATGATATCCATCTTCATATTCCGGAGGGAGCAGTCCCGAAGGACGGCCCGTCTGCCGGAATCACCATGGCAACCGCCATGCTTTCTGCTGTGACCGAAAAAAAGGTTCGCGCAGATGTGGCTATGACTGGTGAGGTGACCTTGCGAGGCCGTGTGCTGCCAATCGGTGGCCTGAAAGAGAAGACTCTGGCAGCAAGAATGGCCCGCATCCAAAAGGTACTGGTTCCAGAGAAGAATCGTGCCGATATGGCTGAGATTTCAAAGGAGATCACCAAGGGAATGGAAATTGTGTTTGTGAAGACCATGGAAGATGTTGTGCGCGAGGCGTTTGCAGAATAGGCGTTGTCTCGGTTCATAGATTGGAGGAAACCATGATCATTAAAAATGTAGCATTGGAAACCGTATGTGGTATTACCAGCACACTGCCGGAGAATACAAAGCCGGAGTTTGCGTTTGCCGGTAAATCAAATGTTGGCAAGTCTTCTTTGATCAACGCATTGATGAATCGTAAGGCGTTGGCAAGAACATCAGCGCAGCCGGGTAAGACACAGACGATCAACTTTTATAATATCAATGATGATCTGTACTATGTGGACCTTCCGGGTTATGGATATGCAAAGGTGTCGCAGGCGGAGAAAGAGAAGTGGGGAAAGATGATCGAAAACTATCTCCACAAGTCGGCGATGTTAAAGTGTGTATTCCTGTTGGTGGATATCCGCCACGAACCGTCTGCCAATGATAAGATGATGTATGATTGGATGGTTTACAATGGATTCCGTCCGGTCATCATTGCTACAAAACTGGATAAGATCAATAGAAGTCAGATTCAGAAACATGTGAAGATGATTCGTACCGGTCTCGGTATGGAAAAATCTGATATTATTCTTCCATTCTCTGCGCAGACCAAGCAGGGCCGTGAGGAAATCTGGGATTTGATTGAAAAGATCGCATCCGGTGCGATGGATGAAGAGGCTGATGAAGCAGCTCCGGGAAATGTATAAAATTAAGATAAAAACTGTAATAGACAGCTAAAAAGAAATGCTACGCGGTTACCTTTCGGGGCCAGCGTAGCATTTCTTTATGAATTTGTTTTCCAAATAATATCTCCGTTTTTGATCGTCATCTTTGGTTCCATTACAGCGCGGATATCCTCCAGTGGATTCTCATTCAATACAACCATGTGAGCTTTTTTACCAATCGTCAAAGATCCAAGCATATGATCGACATCACAGGCAATGGCGGAGTTGATCGTTCCAATCTTCAGAGCCTCTGCAGGAGTCAGACCGCAGTCTTCGACCATGGTGACCATTTCGTAAAGGGAATTCTTTGGATAACAGAACTGGGTTCCACTGTCTGAACCGAGGATGCAGAGCACACCGGCATCATATACTTTGCGGAAGGAGGCAAAACACTGGGTCTGTGCTTCTTTCGCTTTAGCAAGCGCTGCAGGGGAAACACCTTTATTTCCACCCTCAATGATCCATTTGAGAGATGCCAATGTGGCATCGTAAATGGTTCCATGCGAAACCATCATCTGAACGGTTTCATCGTCTACGTTGTCACCATGTTCGATGATGTCCACACCGGCACGGATTGCAGTCTGGTTTCCTTCGATATTCTGGGAGTGACAGCAGGCTTTTGCGCCGACATGGTGCGCCTCTGTAACGGCAGCGCGGAGTTCTTCTTCGCTGAGCTGGATGGAGCCGCGCTTGGTTCCTTCCGTGCAGACACCTCCTGTGCCCATCAGTTTGATCACATCAGCTCCATTCTTTAACATCAGGCGTGCGGCTTTTCTGCATTCATCTACACCGTCGGCTTCATAACCAATCTTATGCCAGCCGGTTCCGCCGGTCATACAGATCGCGCTTCCGGATGCCTGAAGATCCGGAGCCAGCTTGATCCGTCCGGCTTTGATCGCTTCGCGCATTTCCACACCGATATTGTAAACATCGCCTACATCGCGAGCAAACGTAATACCGGCCTTGACCATGCTTTCCAGGTTTTCAAGAGCAGTAAGGGTATAGCCAACCACTGTCTTTTTCGGTGAACTTCCTTCCGGAAGAGCGTCATTGACAATATGCACATGACAGTCAAAGAATCCCGGAGTCAAATATCTTCCTCGCAGATCGATGATGGTTGTGTCAGAACCGGCGTTGATCGGTTCGTCGGTAACAATGTCAGAGATGATTCCATTATCCACGAATACCGAACAGTCCGGAATCAGCTTTCCCGCCAAAACATCGACTAAATTTGTATGTATATATGCAGTTTTCATATGAATCCTCCAATCTTTTCGTATACACGGGCTGAACATGTATCTATTGTATCATAGATAATTCATTTCGTCATATTTTTTAAGATATCTGGAAACAAGTGTGTGGATTGATTTCTGCCCACTTTTGTTATATAGTAGAGATGTCAGAAAATTTGCGGCAAAACAGGTTTCGCTGGCATTTATCATGTATGTTACAAGGAGGATAAAGTATGTGGATGGCATTTGCAATCGGTTCCGCAGTGTTTGCGGCACTGACATCAATTTTGGCAAAGATCGGTATTGAGGGAGTGAACTCCAACCTGGCTACAGCAATCCGTACAGTTGTGGTGGTGTTCATGTCCTGGGGAATGGTTTTTATCACCAATGCACAGAGCGGAATCGGTGAGATTAGTAAGAGGAGCTGGCTGTTTTTGATCTTATCCGGTCTGGCAACGGGGGCTTCCTGGCTTTGCTATTACCGTGCATTGCAGATCGGCGAGGCATCGAAGGTTGTTCCAATCGATAAGTTGAGCACCGTTTTGACGTTGATTCTTGCTTTTGTATTCTTGCATGAGACATTTACAACAAAGTCATTGATCGGCTGTATTTTAATCACCATTGGTACTCTGGTGATGGTGTTATAGGAAAGTAAAGAATCATGATGATTGAAACAATTTTGACAGCAATTGCCTCTTTTGCCGCCACCAATATGGATGATATTTTCATCGATACCATTCTTTTTGCACAGGCAGAAAAGAGGCGGGATACACATGCAATCGTGTTGGGAAAATATGTTGGTATCGGACTGCTGGTGCTGGCCAGTTTCGTGGGAGCGTATTGTTTAAAGGCGGCACCGCAAGTCTATATTCGTTTCCTTGGTCTGATCCCGATTTTTTTAGGAATCAGGCAGTGGTTAGATGCACGTAAGGATGATGACGGGAAGAAAAACGTCGATTCGGGCCACCGCGGCTGGGGAATGACTGTGAGTGCTGCTCTCATCACGATAGCAAACGGTGCGGATAACATCGGCGTTTATATTACATTATTTGCAAGTTTTTAAGCAGGGCAGATGGTGATCCTGTGCGCAGTATTTGCGCTTATGATCACCCTGTGGTGTGTCCTGGCAAAACGAATTGCGGATCTGCCTCTTTTAAATAAGTTTTTGATCCGTTATAAACATGTGTTGGTGCCGATGGTGCTGGTCGCATTAGGTATTTATATTTTGGTGGGATAGATGGAAAATCTTTTAAGGAGAAAAATTAAAATATATAGATATTTTTTCCATTTTTTTCTATAATAGAGGAGAGTAGAGTTTGTTATAACAAGTAAGAACGGCAGGTGACTAATCAAGAATGAAACAGACCTCTATTTCTATTAAAGAAATTGCACGATTAGCCAATACTTCAGTAGCCACTGTCTCGCGGGTGATCAATCAAAATGGACGTTTTTCTAAAGAGACAGAACAAAGAGTGTTAAAAATAATTGAAGAATATGGATATCGCCCCAATGCATTGGCCAAAGGACTTCGTGAAGATAAAACAAAACTGGTGGGAGTTATGATCCCGGACATTACACACAGCTTTTTCTCACGAGTTTATCGTGCGATTGAATTGGAACTGTACCAGAATGGCTATTTATCTATTTTATGTGATACCAACGAAAGTGAAGAGTTGGAAATGGCGTATATGGAGCATCTGAAAGATATGCGCTTTTCCGGTTTGATTTACATGAATGGCAATCAATATGATGCAAAGATCGATTGTCCGGCTACAATTTATCTGGATCGTTATCCTGCTCATCCAAAACATGATAATGAATATTATTTCATAGGCAGTGATAATTTTCAGGGCGGATATCTGGCGGCGGAGGCCCTTATAAAAGCAGGACGAAAAAAAATCACAATTGTAACCATTGATCGACAGCTGGTTACGCAGCGATTACGACAGGAGGGATTTTGCACATATTTGAAAAAACAAAGTTCCATACCTGTTGAGCTGAATATTTTGAATGTTGATCGAGGCAATTATCTTCATGGATATGAAATTACGAATAAAATTCTTTCTCGAAATATAGAATGCGATGGAATATATTACACGTCGGATTTGTTGGCCTATGGTGGCTTGCAGTGCTTACGTGATCACAACATTCGAATACCGCAGGATATTTCTGTGGTTGGCATGGATGATCTTCCGCTGAGCAGTTCCTTCAATTTGACAACAATACGCCAGGATATGGATATGCTTGGACAATTGGCGGCCCGTTCCGTCATTGACCTGCTTGAAAATAAGACAATAGAACGACAACAAATTGTTCCGGTATCTTTAGTGAGTCGCGGTACCATATAATGGATTCCCTCATTTCCAGTAAATGGAATTGGGGGACTCTTTATTTCTGTGATAAAAAATCTAGTAATGATGTGTAAAAATTACTTTGCCATCCATAGGCAAAATACACAAAAATACGGGAAAAGAATATACAATATGTAACAAGATTTTGTAATGCAAAGAAAAAGCTTGACATTAGTTGAGTAATCGTTTACTCTAATATCAGAGATGTGCGTAAACGATTACCCATATTAAAACAGTTGGGAGGACAAAGTGCATATGGAAATGATCGGATTGGACATTGGTACAACAAGTATCAGTGCAGCCAGACTTGATGCTGAGTCTGGAGAGGTTTTGCAGACTTATACGATTGCCAATCAAAGTTTTTTGAAAACAGCGAATGCATGGGAGCGGATTCAGGATCCGGAAGTGATTATTTCTGCTGTATGTAAATTACTGGATGAAATTCTTACATGCAGCAAGAATGTTGCAGTGATCGGATTAACTGGACAGATGCATGGCATTGTTTATGTCAATGAAGAAGGAAAGAGTATCAGTCCTTTGTATACGTGGCAGGATGGAAGGGGAAATCAGCCTGATTCAGACGGAAAGAGTCTGTGCCAGCGTTTAACTGAAAAGTATGGCAGGCATTATTATTCCGGCTATGGTTTGATCACGCATCTCTATAATATGCGAAATGGTCTTGTGCCGACAGATGCAGTTGGATTTTGTACGATTATGGATTATTTGGGAATGGTATTAACTGATCGAAAAAAACCATTGGTTCATAGCAGTAATGCAGCCAGCTTTGGATTTTATGACGTGTCAAAGGGTATGTTTGATGAAGAGATACTTTCTTCAGAAGGTATGAAATGCAGTATTCTTCCAGAGGTTACCTCTTCACTGGCCGTTCTTGGCTATTACGAAAATATTCCTGTGACGATTGCAATTGGTGATAATCAGGCTAGTTTTATGGGGTCTGTGCGCCACGGTAAAGAAGAAATCCTTCTAAATATTGGTACCGGTGGTCAAATATCCATGTTGTCAGATTCTGTTTTAACAGGAGATGACATTGAAACACGCCCATTTATTGAAAATAGCTACCTTGTAGTGGGTGCTTCTCTTTGCGGCGGAAGAGCTTATGCAAGCCTGGCGGGGTTTTTTGAAGCGTGTGCGAAAGCTTTTGGTGTTTTATTGCCAGATGTCTACGGAGTGATGGATCAACTGTTGACATCCTATCAGAATACAGAAAAGCTGATAATAGACACAGCATTCGATGGTACACGTGATCATCCGGAGCGAAAAGGTTCCATTCATAATCTGACAACACAGAACTTTGATCCGGCGTCTTTAACGTATGGTGTGTTAAGCGGCATTGTTGAAGAACTTTATGGACGATATAAAACAATGATCGATGGTGCATTCCCCACACACTGTCGTATTATCGGTTCGGGAAACGGAATTAGAAAAAACATTCATCTCCAGCAAATTGCGGAAGAACGATTTTCTATGAAACTGGAACTTTCACCGTGCCGGGAAGAAGCAGCCTGCGGTGCTGCAATTGCAGGATATACTGTTGCAGGCCAGAAAACCTGGCAAGAGGCAGTTGGTTTATAAGTTTTGTCAGCGCTCATAAAATATATGATTTTATAACAAGGAGGAAAAACAATGTTATACGGTATTTACAATGCTTATTGGACTCATGAGTGGTCAGCAAATTACGAATATTATATTCCAAAGGTAAAAAAACTTGGATTTGATGTTCTGGAAATCTCCTGTGCTGCCCTGACCAGAGATTATGCTACAGATGAAAAAATCCGTGATCTTAAGAAATGTGCAGATGATAACGGTATTGTTCTTACAGCGGGATATGGACCGACAAAAGAACAAAATATTAGTTCCGAAGATCCGGCAGTCGTAAAGAAAGCGATGGATTTCTTTAGCATGATTATGCCGAAACTGGAAATGATGGATATTCATATTTTAGGAGGCGGTCTGTATTCTTACTGGCCATTGGATCCGACTCTTCCAATGGATAAAGAAAAAGATCTGGATAGAGCAGTAAAGAACATGAAGCAGTTAGCGAAGATTGCTGAAGATCATGGCGTTGTTCTTGGTATGGAAGTGCTGAACAGATATGAAGGTTATATGATGAATACATGTCAGGAAGGTCTTGATTTTATTCATAGGGTAGATAGTCCAAGCTGCAAGGTTATGCTGGATACATTCCATATGAATATTGAAGAAGATAATATGGCGGCTGCGATTCGTCTGGCAGGCAAAGATCTTTGTCATTTGCATTTGGGCGAACAGAATCGTCAGGTTCCGGGAAAGGGCAGCATGCCGTGGCAGGAGATTGGACAGGCCCTTCGCGACATTAATTATCAGGGAGCGGCTGTTATGGAACCATTTGTCATGACAGGGGGTACTATCGGTTCTGAAATTAAAGTATGGCGTGATATTATTCCGAACACTTCTGAGGAAATTCTGGATAGGGATGCGCGTCGATCCGTAGAGTTTGTTCGTCACGTATTCGGTATTTAGTTTCGAGGAGGACAGACGATGGAGAAGATGATTCATGGTGTTGCACATATCGGTCTTTATATCAAAGATGTGGAACGCTCTATCAAATTCTATGAAGAAATTCTTGGTTTTACCATGATTCACAGGTTTACTTCTTTAGAGGGAAATCTGATGGCATTTATGAAAAGCGGAAATCTGATCATTGAACTGATTCAGCATGTTCAGTGGATGGATCGAAAAGATGGTTTGTTCGACCACATTGCCATGGAAGTTGCTGATATCGAGGCAGTAAGTGCTCAATTGGAGAAAAAGGGAATTTCGTTTGAGGCGCCTATTTACTATGACAGTCTGGTTACAGAAGCAGGTGTTAAATATCAGGCTTTTCGTGGACCAGATGGTGAGCATCTGGAAATTTACCAGTATATGTAGTTGGATATTTACAATTAGGGGAAAGAGGTGAATATATGGAACCCTTGATTCGTATGGAAGGGATTACAAAAGAATTCCCAGGCGTAAAAGCATTGGATAATATCAGTTTTGATATTATGCCTGGAGAAGTCCACGTACTGATCGGAGAGAACGGGGCTGGAAAATCTACTTTGATGAAGATTTTATCCGGTGTGTATTCTCCTACAAAAGGTAAAATTGTTTGCAATGGAAGAGAATATAGTAACTTATCCACAGCAGACTCATATAACGAAGGTATTGCCATTGTTTATCAGGAATTGTCAGTAATTGATGAGTTGTCCATTATGGAAAATTTGTTTGTTGGCAAGCTGCCGACAAAGAAATACGGTCCATTTTCTGTTGTGGATTATAAGCAGATGGAACAAAAAGCAACAGATGTTTTAAAGCGTGTTGGTTTGCGCCATGACGCGAAAACGCTGGTGGGGGAACTTGCAATGCCGGATAAACAGCTCTGCGAGATTGCTAAAGCTTTAGTATCTGGTGCAAAAGTAATTGTTCTGGATGAACCGACTACTTCTCTTACAACTTCGGAAGTAGAAAATTTACATAACCTGATCCGAACATTAAAAGCAGATGGATGTGGTATCGTTTATATTTCCCATAAAATGAGTGAACTTCATTGCATTGGAGACCGGATCACAGTCTTAAAGGACGGCACTTATGTCGGAACATATCCGATTCAGGATCTGTCCATTGATCAGCTGGTTACACTGATGGTTGGACGTGAGGTGAAAGGCACTTATCTGGCAGATTCCAATCTGAATGTATTGGAACAGCCAATTGTATTTGAAGTAAAAGATATTTCTCGTAAAGATGGAAAATGTCGTAATGTTTCTTTCCAATTGCATAAAGGTGAAATTTTAGGATTTGCAGGACTGGTTGGTGCAGGACGTACCGAAACAATGGAAGCTGTTTTTGGTGCTGCGCCTATGAGTTCCGGTGAGATTTATTTGAATGGGAAAGAATTGAAGATTTCCAGTCCGTACCGTGCGATAAAACAAGGTTTGGGTATGCTGACGGAAAATCGTCGTGAAACAGGTTTCGCAAAAAACTTTAGCTGTAAGCAGAATATTTCCCTGATTCCGTTTATTAAGACATCTACGACAGGTGGTATTGGAGGTCTGTTGGATTTAAAGGCAGAACAGCGTTGGGCGAATGAACAGACGGCTGCGTTGAACGTGAAATGTACAAGTCCGGATCAGCCGACGGTTACTTTATCTGGTGGCAATCAGCAAAAGGTAATTCTGGGTAAATGGCTGGCTGCTGATTCAGAAGTTTTGATCTTCGATGAGCCGACAAAAGGTATTGATGTTGGAAGTAAGAGTGAGATTTATATTCTGATGCGGAAACTGGCAAATGAAGGTAAAGGAATTTTGATGATTTCATCTGAACAGACAGAACTGCTCAGTACTTGTGATCGCATTGCGGTATTCCGTGGAGGTGAACTTCAGGAAATCTTAATGAATTCTGAAGCTACAGAAGAAAAAATCGTAAAAATTTCTACAAATGAATAAAAGGAGAGGTGAAAAATGGAGAAAAAAACAAATGGCAGAATGTCGTTTAATGTTCTTTGGAAAAAATACGGCACTATTGGTATTCTGCTTCTGTTAGTAGTTGTTTTGGCTATTGCTAAACCGAGTGCGATTTTTACGAAGACTGCTATTCCACAGATTTTAAAACAATCTTCCGTAAATATTTTGTTAGCTCTTGGTGAGTTCTTTGCCATCCTTCTTGGATATATTGACTTGAGCGTTTCTGCAGCCTGTGGTTTGAGCGGTATGGTGTCTGCTCTTTGTATGGCAAAATTGGGAATGCCATGGGTTGCAGCAGTTTTGCTGGGTATTTTATCAGGTACATTAATTGGTTTTTTAAATGGTCTGATGATTAACAAGACTGGATTGCATCCATTTATTATTACTCTGGGCACACAGACTGTTTATTTCGGCTTGATGCTGGTGATCTCCGGATCTTCCAATGTTTTTGGATTTCCGCCGGAATTTTCCGGTTTTATGCAGAAGACCTTGTTTGGCTTCTTGCCGATTACTGCGATTTTTGCGTTGGTTACAGCGGTGATCCTCTGGTTTGTTACTACAAAAACAAAGGTTGGCAGAAACTTGTATGCTTTAGGTGGAAACAGAGAGGCTGCCTGGTATTCCGGTATTGATATTAAACGTCATCAGATGATTGCGTATATGATTTCCGGTACTTGTGCAGGTTTAGCCGGAATCGTGTTATTAGGACGTTTAAATGCGGCCGCCCCTACGGCCGGAACCGGTTATGAAACTTATGCCATTGCGGCAACTATTATTGGTGGTACCAGTTTCTTTGGCGGTGTTGGTAAGATTGGCGGCGTTGTGATTGGTGGTCTGATCATTGGTCTGATCAATTATGGTATGACTGTTTTAATGATTGATTCTTCCATGCAGAAGATTGTTATGGGCGCGCTAATCATTATTGCAGTTACAATTGATCACATGGTATCTGATAACACAAAATAAGCATTATTTTCATGATAATAGCCGTGTAAAGCGGTTGTTATAAATAAAAACAAAAAGGAGAAACAAAAAATGAAAAAAATCATGTCCCTCATGCTTATTCTGAGCATGATTCTGTCCCTGACAGCTTGTAGCGGCTCTGCAGAAGAAACTGCTGCCGCAACAGAAACAGAAGCAGTAGAAACTGAGGCTGCAGAAACCGAGGCTGCAGAAACTGAGGCTGCAGAAACGGAAGCTGCTGCATCTGATGATGCAAAGTATGCTGTTATCTTAAAGACAACAACAACAACTTTCTGGAAGAATATGTACGATGGTATTGCTGCATATATTGAGAGCGAAAAGCTGAATGCTGACTTATATACAGCAACAAATGACAGTGATGATGCCGGTCAGCTGGCAATTGTTGAAAACTGTATTAACTCTGGTGAATATGCTGGTATTGCTCTTGCACCGTGCAATAGTACAACTCTTGTTTCTGCTGTTAAACTTGCAAATGAAGCAGGAATTCCGGTTGTTAACATTGATGAGCGCTTTAACGTGGAAGAAATGAATGCACAGGGTGCTGCTTGTGTTGGCTTTGTGTCTTCTGATAACCAGTCTATTGGTAATATGGGTGCAAGCTATGTTGCTTCTCTGATCGAGGAAGGCTCTCAGGTTGCTATTGTAGAAGGTATTGCCGGTAATACTTCTTCTGAGGAGCGTAAGGCTGGTGCTACAAAGGGCTTCGAGGAAGCAGGTATGGATATTATTGCATCTGTAGCATGTAACTGGGATATGCAGACAGCAATGGATACTGTTGCAACATGGTGCCTGCAGTACCCGGATCTGAAAGCAATTTACTGCTGTAACGATGGTATGGCAGCTGGTGCTCGTCAGGCGGTTGCAGCTTCCGGACTTGATATCAAAGTTTGTGGTACAGATGGTGATGCTGATGCGATCGAGGCAGTTGCTGGTCAGGCAGCAGATGGTGTTTCTATGACAGCTACTGTTGCTCAGGATCCGGCTGCTATTGGTGTTGCTTGTTTAAAACTTTTAGTTGAAGCAGTTGCTGATCCGGAAGCTTATCCGGCATCTGCAGAACCGGAGAAAACAGCTGTTGATGCGATTCTGGTTACTGTTGATAATGCAAAGGATTTTATTGAATAATCTGTTTAAAGTGTTTTCATAATACCTTTCTTCCTTTCTGGCAGTTCGACACAAATTCAATTGTGCTGAACTGCCAGTTGATTATTAAAGAAAATATAAATATTTTTTAGAAAAAGTAGGCAGATATGATGATGCCTGCTTTTTTGCTTTGAAAGCAATTGTATAATGATTTATGGAAACGATAAATGCAATATTTCTGATTTGTAAGAACGTCAGAAAGTTTAAGGAAAAAGTAACACATGTGTGCTTATTATATGATAATATGATGCTAAGAACAAAAGAATTTTCCTAGGAAAAATGATTTTTGCAAAACATGCAGGAGGAGGTTATTTGTGAATAAGCGAAGAAGAACCCTTTTACTGACAGCATTATTTACAGGAATCATTCTTGCCGGCTGTACCCGGGCAGCAGAAAGTGAAATGGGAGAAAATATAGAAACAACTGGTGAGTCTGTGACGGAAGAAACGAAGATCGAAGAAACAGTGAAAACAGAAGAGAAGGACAGTACGAACCAGCAAAGTGAGCTCATTCCGGCAGCAGGAGAGATTATTGCAGTAAGTACCATCCATGATGATACAATCCTTACCATTGAGGTTGACCCCGGAAAAGAGACCAATCTGGTTTTGCGGGATGAAACAAAAATGATCACATGGCCGGATGAAGAGATTGAAAAGGCATTCCGTGAAAATCCGCCGGTATTTACGAATATTATGGCACTCTGTAATCCGGAAGAAATTGAAATGATAGATGCGTTTGGACAACCAATATCTGTGTATGAGGTGGAGACGCTATACATCGATGGAATGAAGATGGAAGACGATCAGCTTGTGATGGAAGACGGTACGGTCGTGGAAGCATGGCGAGGATATCGTTATACCATGTACCAGTTAGAGGACGGAACGGAGATCTTGCGGGAAGATTTGCCTGTTGGACCGGATGAGGTGGAGAATAATGGAACCAATCTGGATGAACTGAATGACGATGCGAAGGCTTTGATTTTTGCCTATTATGAAGAACAGGGGGAACAGTATTCTGTTGAAGAGGAAGTGAAGGCGGCATATCAGGCATACAAAGCCTATACTTCGGAAGCAGATTTCGAACGTTACAGAATTACACAGTATGTTTTACCAGAGTCTGTGAATGAAGAGAAGACTACGATTACGACTCTTGTTAGAAAAAATACCGGTGCCTGTATGCAGGAACTGACCTGGGACACGGTTTTCGATTCTTCGACAGGAGAATTGATTGAATAAATAACCCAGGTATTCCTGCAAATACTCATAGAAGGAATGTGTGGAATATATGAACAGAGAACTGATAACACAGGAGCAGATGCGTGCTCTGCAAAAAGAAATTCCGATTCTTACAGCAGAGATTCGCGCTTTATACAAAGAATTGGATAAAAAGTTTCATTTATTTGGCGCCTCCATACCGATTACATTCGGATTTGAACAAGATTTACTGGGTTCTTATACGAGAGAAGGTATCAATGAAGAAGAGCATTATCATTTTTCACTTTTGTTTGTAGGGCGTTCAGTTGCAAGACCGTTGGGAAAAGAAGAACGTCTGGATCTGTATAAACATGAATATGCCCATTACATGCAGCATTATATGGAGATTCCGAAGGAATATCAGTGGCAGCCGGGACTCCATGGAAGTGCATGGAAATACTGCTGTTCTCTTATCGGCGCGGCGCCGACACCGTATTACAAGGCCGGAGAGGCGTTGATGAAGCATGATTATGATAAGGTTTTGAAAAATCCGATCCATGATAAAACCGTTCCGATCCGCGATCAGTATCGCAGGGAAAAAGAGTATCAGAATCAAAAGAACCGGGTGGTACAGTATCAGGCTGGTGAGACTGTGAAGCATCCAAAGTTTGGGGAAGGAGTCGTGGAGCACTTGGAACAGATGGAAGGTTCTGTGAGGCTTCATATTCGTTTTGGTGAAGAGGTCAAGGTGATTGACCAGAAGTGGCTGCTTCGGACGAAGTATAACAGAAAGTAAAAGAGGTAGATGGATGAAAATTGAAACAACCAGGAAAGGGAATGAATTGATCCTAAGTCTGGAAGGACGTCTGGATACAATGGCATCTCCGGAATTTGAAAAAGCAGTAAAGGAAAACCTGAACGGTGTGGAAAAGCTGGTATTGGATTTTACAGGGGTTGGCTATGTATCCTCTGCCGGTTTGCGAGTGATTCTGGGAACCCAGAAGATTATGAACAAACAGGGAAAAATGATTTTGAGAAATGTGAATGAAACGGTACGTGATATTTTTGAAATCACAGGATTTATTGATTTTTTGACGATTGAATAATCGGGCTGAGAAATAGGATGATACATATGTTAGAGAATACAACGAAACGAAAAATATCCCAATCCTTTCTACAAGGGCTTCTGGTGCTGGTGGTTACTGCCTTTTGTGCTACGACACTGTTTTTATGGATGTTTCAAACGAAAATTTCAGAGGAAAACGTCGAGTCGCTTTTGGAGTTAAATATTTCTGATGTAAAGCAGGATATCATCGATGCTTCTGATGAGAATTTGCTGAATCTGTCATGGAAGATCGCAGAGGATATCAACCAGGCTGATGCAATTACAGTTGATCTGTTAAAAGGACTTACGGAAAAATATGAGGTAACAGAGATCAGTTATGTCAATGACCAGGGTATCATTGAGGTGACAACTTATCCGGATTTCTATTACTTTGACATGAAGAGCGGAGATCAGGCAAGAGAGTTTTTGAGTCTGCTTTCCAGCGAGAACGAATATGTGCAGAGTTATCAGCCGGTTACATATGATGCTTCTATTTCAAGAAAATATGCCGGAGTTGTGCTGGAACAGGAAGGCTTTGTACAGGTAGGCTACGATGCGGAACGGTTCCAGCGAGACATTGATGAATTTGTGATCGGTGTGACACGAAATCGCCATGTTGGGGAAGGCGGATGCATCATCATTGCAGATGAAGAATGGGAGATCGTCAGTGGACCAGATGGCAGTGAGGGACAAAACCTCGGTGTGACAGGGATTTCTATCGATACGGAGACGATGCTGACCAATACAAAATTCGCTGTCAATTATTTTGGTGAACCGTGCTATTGCATGTACCAGGAGTCTGAGGGCTACCGAATCATCTCGGTTATTCCAAAGAGCGAGGCTGCATTGTCACGCAACGTGGCGGTTGGTGTGACGACGGTCATGCAGATTCTTGTATTTGGCGCGCTTTTTGTTCTGATCTATATTCTTGTAAAACATTTGGTCGTAGATAATATATATCAGATTAATGAATCCCTGTCAGCAATTACGGGGGGAAAACTGGATACAGTGGTCAATGTCCGTTCCCATATGGAATTTGAATCGCTCTCTAATGATATTAACGCTACAGTGGAGACGTTGAAGCGCTATATTTCGGATGCGGAAGCACGTATTGACGCGGAGCTGGCGTTTGCGAAAGAAATTCAGCATTCTG
>JAFSFU010000186.1 GCA_017435025.1 Lachnospiraceae bacterium
ATCCGCCCAGAAAAGTGACGATTTTTTCCGTGAAAAATGCACATACTGCCTTGAAAATGCCGGACTTTCAAAAATAGAGTTTGAAGAAAAGGCGATAGGCTTCTTTAAAGAAATCCTTGAAGGAGGTAGCTCACATGAGTGAAAAAACCAATCAGCTCAAAGAACAGCTGTTCTATGCCCCCAAAAACGGTTACGACAGGCTTCCCGAGGGCGACATGCAGAAAATGCAGGATTTTGCCGAGGGATCTCCCTGTTACCATTGAGGCGGTAGTCTCTTACACTGCCTTTCCACCCTTACCTGCCAAAGCAGGCGGTTTATTTCTGTTGCACTGTCCCTGGAGTCACCTCCGCCAGACGTTATCTGGCACCCTGCCCTTTGAAGCCCGGACTTTCCTCTCCTGCATCCTTTCGTCTATGCAGCAGCGATCATCTGTCTTACTCAGCGTTTCATACTATATCACAATTTTATTTTTCTGTCCAGTACTGACCTTAAACCTTCAGACTGCTTCCGCCGATAAATTCACGAATAATGGAATTGCGAGGAATCATCTCGCTGTCCATACCAAGGAAATAATCCAGGAATTTCAGAAGGCGCTTCGCCTCATCATATTCCGGACAATCTCTTGGAATGCCAAATAATAACGGCTCTGCGTACAGCTTCAGTACTGCAAGTTCATACACAAGTGCCGAGTTGAACATCACATCTGCCTCTTCCTGGAACGGGAAAATGTTCTTGTCTTCCCCGCGCCGTACAGACTGCCATCTCTGGATGGTCTGCAGTGCAGAAGTTCCTCTTGTCCTCGCATCCCGTACCATCCGTCGGATCAGTCTGCCGTCCGTAGTTGGGATGCGGTTGTGTCCATCCACGTTCAACTGGGTCAGCGCACTGATGTAGATCTTAAATTTACTCTCCTTCGGAAGATTATAAGAAAGTTCCTCATTTAAACAATGGATTCCTTCTATAATAAGAATATCCTTCTTTCCGATCTGCAGAGAATTGCCTTTGTACTCTCGCATTCCGAGATGGAAATTGAAATTTGGAAGCTCCACTCTCTTGCCTGCAAGAAGTGCATTCATATCCTCATTGAACTTCTCAATATCCACACATCCCAGTGCTTCGAAATCCAGATTTCCCTCTTCGTCCCGAGGATAATCCGAGCGGTTTTTGAAGTAATTATCCACCGCGATCGGATGCGGTTTATAACCAAGGGCCTGGAACTGGCAAGCCAGGCGGTGGCTGAATGTGGTTTTACCGGAAGAGGAAGGACCTGCGATCATAATGAGACGCATATCTTCGTTCTTCGCAGCCTGTTCCGCAATGTTTCCAATATTTTTTTCCAGAAAAGCCTCCTGCATCATGATCAGATCACCGGCTTTTCCATCGCAGATCAACTTATTGAGTGCGGCTACGTTCGGCACTTCCAGACTGTCGCTCCACCGATAGGAGTCCCGCAGCACATGAAACAGCTTTTCTCGGAACGGCTCCTGTTTCACCACCTTCGGTTCCTTCTCTCTCGGCAAAAGAAGAAGGAAACCGCTGTGATACGGAATCAGGTCAAAATACTTAATATATCCGGTATCATGTACCATATAACCGTAATAATAGTCTTCAAAATGCTCAATACTGTAAATATTCACACGGGAAGCACGGCGAAACTGGAACAGCTGCTCCTTGTCGTGCATGCCATGCCCTCGGAATAATTCAATCGCTTCATCGGTGTTAATGCTTCGCTTCATGAGCGGAATCTGCTTTTCCACAAGCGAACGCATTTCATCCCGCACCGCATTTAAAAGTGTCTCATCGACCGTTACATCACCGACCACTTCACCGTAAATACCATTTCCCAGAGCAAAATCAATCTGTACCTTCTCAATCTTTTCTCTCGGTATCACCTCATAAAAAGCCTTCATCAGCAAAAAGATCGCACTGCGCTCATAGGTTTTTTTGCCAACCGGATGTTTAAAGGTAATAAATGTAACTTCGGCATCTTCTTCCAGCGTTTTATGAAGCTCTTTCAATTTTCCATTGGCTCTTGCCAAAAGAATATCATCCTCATAATCCTTCTGGAAATCTTTCGCAATTTCCAAAAACGATGTACCCACAGGATACGAACGTTCGAAACCATTCACTTTTACTACAGGCATCTGTACACCTCCATTCAAACAACGAACAGATCCCCCATACCTGTTCTATTACATCACAACTGCCGGGAATTGAACCGGCATCTTGACGATGTCAACGGTATTTCCCAACTGCTCTTTCAGATATGTTTCCATATAATCCATGAACACATGCTCCAAACCATAATGTCCGGCATCAATGATCATCAGTCCCTGAGCCTCTGCATCAATTCCTGCATGATGAGAGATATCTCCGGTTACAAGAACCTGAGCTCCCTTCTGAAGCGCCTCACCGATTGTACTTCCGCCGGAACCCGGACAGGTTGCTGCCACTTTCACCGGAGTTTCTTCCCATAACTCGCTTCCATAAACAGTCACATACGGAAGTCCGAATTCTTCTTTAATCATTTTAGCAAATGCTCTTCCATTCATCGGAGCTTTCAGAACACCGATCTTTCCAATTCCGTACGCAACACCGTTTTCCTCACCAAGTTCTTCAAGCGGTGCGCCGAACACGATTCCGAGGCGATCAGCAACCACATCGGCCATACAGCCGGGAGCCGAATCAAAATTAGTATGCATGGCAAAATAGGAAATGTCTGCCTGAATCATTTTTACAAGACGTCGTCCGATAAAATCTTCGTCGGTCACATGCTTCACTGCCTTAAAGATCAGCGGATGGTGGCTGATGATCATATCTGCCCCTTCCTCCACGGCTTTCTCCACCGTTTTGTCATCCACATCGACAGTCAGAAGGATTTTTTTCACTTCTTTCTCTTTCCTTCCGGCCAATAACCCTGGATTATCCCAGTCACATGCACATCGTCTTGGTGCAAGTGTTTCCAATACATCGATGATATCACTGCACTTCATTTTGTACCTCCCGATTCATAGAAAGCTTATCTTCTATATCTCGGAGACTCTCTTTTGCACGTTCAGAATTTTCTGCCTGTATCGCAAGATTTTCCTTCAGACTCTCCAGTTTGCTTTCTTCATCTTTTAAATAATCCAGAAAAACCGGATTCTTATTTTCTCTTAAATAGGAGCTGTAACGAAAATCCTTTTCCAACTCCGCGTTGTCCATCTCGGCTGCAGACAGGGTGCCTGCCTTTCGTACGTCCATGATCGTATAAAATTTTCCTTCTTCGAAGATCATATCTTCTTTGACGATCGGGAATCCATGATTCCAAAGCCATTCTCGGACCTTATGCTGCTCCGAATGCGGGGATAATATCCACTGGTCTACCGTATCCCACATATGTCTTCCATCTTCCAGGATATGTATCACCAGTTCACCACCCATACCGGCAATGATTACCGTTTCGGCTTCACCTGCATTCAGTTTCTGAAGTCCATCGGAAAGTCTGGTCTCAATCTTATCTTTTAACCCGGCAGCTGCCACATTTTCCTGTGCCTTGGAAAGCGGACCCTTGCGCACGTCCATCGCATACGCGCGGTCCACAATTCCTCTTCTCACCAGTTCAATCGGCACATGACCATGGTCTGTACCGATATCTGCGGCCGCTCTGGCAGATGCAACCATAGAAACCACCATTTCCAGCCGGTTTGATAATTTCATCATATTTCTTCCTTCCAAATTGTATTCTATAATTATAAATCTAAATAATCTTTCAGTTTTTTGCTGCGGCTTGGGTGGCGCAGTTTTCTTAAGGCTTTTGCCTCAATCTGTCGGATTCGCTCTCTTGTCACATTGAACTCACGACCCACTTCCTCAAGAGTACGTGCATGTCCGTCATCCAGACCAAAACGCAAACGAAGTACTTTCTGTTCCCGCTCAGTCAATGTATCAAGAACCTCCAGCAATTGTTCTCGAAGCAGTGCAAATGTAGCTGCGTCTACCGGCACCTCCACCTGATTGTCCTGGATAAAATCACCCAAATGACTGTCTTCTTCCTCACCGATCGGTGTTTCCAACGATACCGGATCCATAGAAATCTTCATCACCTCGCGCACTCTCTCAACCGGGATATCCATTTCTTTGGCGATTTCTTCCGGCGAAGGCTCTCGTCCCAAGGTCTGCACCAGCTGACGCTGTGTTCTCACAAGACGATTGATCGTTTCAACCATATGAACCGGAATGCGGATTGTGCGGGCCTGATCTGCGATCGCGCGCGTGATCGCCTGGCGGATCCACCAGGTCGCATACGTGCTGAATTTATAACCCTTGCGATATTCGAACTTTTCTACAGCCTTGATCAGTCCAAGATTTCCTTCCTGAATCAGATCCAAAAGCTGCATGCCTCGTCCCATATACCGTTTTGCAATGCTGACAACAAGGCGAAGATTGGCTTCTGCCAGCTTCTTTTTCGCCTCCTCATCTCCCAGCTCCATCCGTTTTGCCAGTTCTATTTCTTCTTCGGTTGTAAGAAGCGGTATTTTCCCGATCTCTTTTAAATACATGCGCACCGGATCTTCTACACTGACACCATCCGGTACAGAAAGATCCAGATTATCAACATCCACCTTATCGTCGGACTCTTCCTCCAGAAATAGATCATCATCTATTTCCAGTTCTTCATCCAGATTCATGCGCAGTACGTCAATCTTTTTGCTTTCCAGAAAATCATAGATCTGGTCCATCTTCTCAGGAGGCATCGATTCTCCGGCAAACATATCCAGAATTTCCTGTTCATCCAGAACATTCTTCTTCGATTTCGCCGCTTTCAAAAGCTTGTCCAGTTTTTCATCGAATGTTAATAACTTTTCCTCCATAATGTCCCATCCTTCCCGGCTCCTCTAATCTCTCCTTCGTGACAGAATCTTTCGAATCCATCCTCTGATCAATCCAGAGAAATCTTTAGATTTGCCAATTCAGACTGTTGTCTGATGATTTTCTGCAGCTGTGCAATATCGGTTGCTTTTCTGCTCTGCATCTCCAGACTGTTCTTTTTGATCTTTTTCACAGTCTCGGAGAACGCCTTTTTCTGCTCCTCGTTGTTTAACGATTCTGAAAGGCTCGCATGAAAAAGCGATGCCACCTCCCTGTATTGTTCCTCGCCCTCGATAAATCGATTCAAAATCTGGGCAGGGTTAATATTTCCTCTTTTGTATTCTTCAAACACCATCCCGGCAACTTCCTGGTATAACTCATCCACAAAATCTTCCGGCCCGATGATTCCGTCAATTTTTTCAAAAAGTTCCGGCTTCTCGATCAGCCAAGTGAGCAGAAGTCTCTGAGATTTCTTAATGCCGTCTTCCTTGTCTTTTTTCTGCCGGTTTCTGGCACTGTTCTCATAGTCTTTCGGCTTCATTCCGACACCGATCTGTCCACCCAGCGTGGCAACCAGTCGTTTCAGATCCTCCAATGGTATCATATACTCTCTGGCCACTGCCTCTGTATAATTATCACGCTCCAGCTTTTCAGAAAATTCCAGAAGCTTTCTTGCCGCCGCATTATAGAAACCGGTTTTTGACTCCGGATCCTGCATATTATACTCACTCCGGATTACAGCAATCTCGAACATAAAACTGTTCACCGCAGAGTCAATTCGCTTCTGAAATTCCTCCTGCCCGAGATTTTTAATAAACTCGTCCGGATCTTTATACGGTTTCATATTTAAAACTTTTACTGACATTCCCACATCTTTCAGAATCGGGATCGCACGGAGTGCTGCTCTCGTTCCGGCACCGTCGCTGTCATAGGTGAGGATGACCTGATCCGTATAGCGTTTCAAAAGAACTGCATGCTGTGGAGTAAAAGCTGTTCCAAGTGATGCCACCGCATTGGTAAAACCGGCCTGATGCAAAGCGATCACATCCATATAACCTTCGCAGATCAGCATATATTTTGCCCTGGAAGTTCTGGCATAATTCAGTCCATATAAATTTCTGCTCTTGTCAAACAGCTTGGTTTCCGGAGAGTTCAGATACTTCGGTTCTCCGTCTCCCATCACACGACCGCCAAATCCGATCACACGATTGTTCACATCCAGGATCGGAAACATGACACGGTTCCAAAACTTGTCATGCGCTCCGCGCTCTTCAATAAAAAAGAGACCGGTCTCTTTCAAAATATTGTCCGAATATCCTTTGGAGCGCATATATTGGTAGAGATCGTTGGACACCTTATTGGCGAATCCAAGACCGAACCGTTTGATCGTATCATCTGTCAGACCGCGTCGTTTCAGATAATCGTAGCCGATTTTTCCGTGGGGCTGCTTTAACTGGTAATAGAAATAGTTACCTGCCAGTCGGTTGATCTCAAGCAGCGTGTTTTTTAAATCTGCCGCAGCTCTCGCTTCCTGAGAATACTCCACCTCCGGAAGCGTAATTCCGGCACGGTCAGCCAGCATTTTCACCGCCTCCACAAAGGAATAGTTTTCATATTCCATCACGAAAGTAATGACATTTCCTCCGGCACCGCATCCGAAACAATAATACATCTGTT
The DNA here is from genome assembly GCA_017435025.1 of Lachnospiraceae bacterium. The sequence goes on from JAFSFU010000186.1 coordinate 6,530, forward strand.
TTCCCGGAGACACGGAAAAGGATGGAGATTTCTCATTATGGAAAGGGCAGAGTCCAAAGTAATTGGCGCCTTTCTTTTTTAAATTTACGTACATGGAAATCACATCTACAATGTCATTTCTCGTTCGTACCTCTTCAATCACATCATCCGGGTAATACATGTCAGTCCTCCAAAGTATCCATTAAACATTCCACGCCTTCGGAACAAACAGTTCCTCAAACTGGTCGATAGCATAGCTGTCGCTCATGCCGGCTATATAATCACATACCACACGCTCTCTGCTCTCCAGACGATATTCCATCATTTCCTGATATTCCTCCGGGAGCATATCCACGTGTTCCATATAATATTCATACAAACGAACGATCAGCTGCTGAGCCTTGTACTCTTCCGCTTTCGCCGCCTTACTCTTATAAACGTTATCAAACATCCACTGTCTCAGGTTCTTCATCGCAGTCTCGACATCCATCGACATGACGATATCCGGCTTATCCAGGCTGTTTAAAATAATATCATGGATCATAATATCCAAACGTTCTTTTACGGACGTTCCGAGAATCTCAGAATATTCTCTCGGCAGATCACGCTCTGTAATAATTTTCCCACGAATTGCATCGTCAATATCATGGTTTATGTAAGCGATCTTATCCGAATAACGCACGATCTTTCCTTCCAATGTAGCTGGAGTTCTCGAAGTACCGTGGTTTAAAATACCATCCCGGACCTCCCAGGTAAGATTGAGCCCTCTACCCTTTTTTTCCAACACTTCCACAACACGGACACTCTGCTTATAATGAGCAAATCCCTCCGAACAGATTTCATTTAAAATGTGCTCACCGGCATGACCAAAAGGCGTATGGCCAAGATCATGTCCCAGTGCGATTGCCTCCGTCAAACTCTCATTCAACCTCAGCGCCTTTGCGATCGTCCTTGCAATCTGCGCAACCTCCAGGGTATGGGTCAATCTGGTCCGGTAATGATCACCTTCCGGTGCAAGAAAGACCTGCGTTTTATGCTTCAGACGTCTGAAAGACTTGCAGTGGATAATTCGGTCGCGATCACGCTGAAACGCAGGACGTATATCGCAGGGCTGTTCCCAGCGTTCCCGTCCTTTCGATTTGCTGCTGAGCGTCGCATACGGACTTAAATGCTCCAACTCCCATTGTTCCATGGTTTCTCTGATTGTCAAACGGATCGCCTCCCACTATTAAAGAAAACACTGCCGACAGTAATGGCATTATAAATAACGATATTACTATTATATCACATTGTTGGGGGATTTAGAACCAGATTGTGTTGATATTTCATTCAGTGATGTAAGTTTTATCAGTTCATTTCATTATTAAGATTATAAAGTAAATGCAGTATTTTCAAACATGCTTCGTTTTCGGATTTTGTCCGTGCATCTATGATCAGCTGCTCTGCTAACTCGCTCCTACGGAGCTCAGACAGAGCGCCACAGCTGAAATTAACACAGACAAAATCTCGAAAGCCTTGCAAATCGTTTGAAGAATACTGCATTTATTTTTATAATCCAACAATGAATAAAACGAAACTTACATCTAAATCAAATATCCAATAGATAAACACATGCAGCTTACATTTTATTATGATATTTGATTGAGTAAGGATAAAAAGAACCATCTAATGGAAAATCTCTTATTCCTGTAAATGATAGGCTGGACGACTGAGCTTCCAAAGATTTTTGCCGGTACAAAGATTGCAAACGCACTTATCGCAATCGTCGTACCGGCATATAAAATCGCATGGAAGCGAAGGTAGTCAGCCGTTTTTACAGAATAAGAGATTTTCTATAGATGGCCTTTTTTATTTACTCAATGAAATATCAATATTACTGAATCGTTTTCATCGCCTCTTCCAGGCTCATTCCTTTCGCGATCGCGTCCTTGCGAGCTGCGTTCACTTCCTGGATCTCTTTCATTCTTGCACCGGTCAGGGTATATCCCTTCATAGCCCAGAGTGTTGCGATCCATGCGATCATCGGAACCACACAGAACAGTACGATTACAACACCGTGCATACCGTCCGCATACGGTGTATTACCGTCCGGAAGTGTTGCGATACCGATCGCTGCTACTGCCACACCAACGATGGTGGAACCAAGGGAACTAACCAGTTTATCAACCAGGGAGAATAAGGTTCCCATGATGCCCGGAATGTAACGGCCGGAGCGATAAGTCTCATAGTCAGAACAGTCTGCAACCATCGGGATCGGCATATCTGCAGTTGCATAATATGCACCGTAACCGATACCAAAGCACAGAACAAAAGCGATCGTGTAGATATTGATCGGACCAAGGCTTAAGTTCACTGCCGGAACGCCCTGCTTCCACATCAGGAGCAGAGCCAGTACACCCACATACATGATCAGCGCAACCTTGGTATAAAGAACAAGAGATGCCTTCTGTCCTTTCTTCTGAGAAGTACGAACCGTCAGAAGGAAGAACGGTGCAGAGAACACATAACCTACGATCATCATCGGAAGATACAGTCCACTGTAGTTACCCATCATCGCACCATACAGCATGCAAAGAACTGTCATATTTGTCGCAATGGAGAATGCCAGTTTGCAGCCGGCACCGGCAACCATAAGTCTCTGAAGCTCTTTATTGGCCTTCAAAATCGCCACATACTCACTGAGTTTTACCTTTTCCTGCTTACCGCCGACACCAAAGAATTCCGGGCGGTCCTTCTCAGCAATACCGATGATCGCAAGAATTGTCAGAATAAGGGAGACACCGATTGCAAGCGGGATCATAAAATCAAAGAATGATGCGCTGTTGTAGCCGCCGAGTCGATTGCTCAGGATCGGCGCCAAAAACTGTACCAGACCCATACCGATCAAGCTGGCAATTGTATTAAATACAGTAAACAGCGGTCTCTGGTTCGGGTCATTGGTCAGACAAGTCTGACCGGAACGGGTACATGCAGTCTGGAATGTGTAACCGATCACGTAAAGTGCATAGAACAATACGAAACATACATAGCGGAGCCACATCATATCAGCAGAAATAATTCTTGTACCGAAATACAAAAGAACCGCGGATAAGATCATGATGCCGTTACCCAGAAGCATGTACGGACGGAATTTACCGAATTTTGTTTCTGTGCGGTCGATCAGGGCACCGATAATCGGGTCGGTGATCGCATCGAACAGTCGCATGGCTGTAACCATGGTCGTCGCAAACATGAGGGCCAGTCCCAGAACACCGTTTGCGTAATATGCGATGAAGTTCATGGTCAGAATGTAATACACATTCGTTGCACCATTGTTCATCGGGAACAGAACAAGCTGATAGAGCTTTGCCCGATTCACTTTATTTGTGTTATTCACTTCGCTCATAATCTGCCTTTCCAATTTTGACATCTCCGGTCAATGACTGACCAGAGATTTATCACTTTTGTATCTTACAACTCTTTCTTTAAAGAAGCCTTGAATTCTTTATATGCTTTGCACTCTTCTGACTTTGCGAATTTGATCTTCTTTGTGATCCAGAGAACCAGGGATACTGCGAACAATGCACTGAATGCAATTGCGATCGCACGGATACCGGAAACCACCTTCGGCTCGATGATCTTTACAACCGTATTCTCGCCCATACCATTCATAGCGATGGAGTTTGCAAGCGCATATAAGTTATGGTGACAAGCTTCCTTCATCTTTGTTAAGATGACCGGATCATTTTCAAATTTCTCCAATGCACCGGTCGGCATAAATGTCAGCATGGAGTCACAAGTTGTTGTTACACCAAAGATACCGTCAACCGGGTTTACATACTCTGTTAAGATGTTATCTGTGATATTAAGACCATTGTTGTTCCACTCAGTACGCATGATGTGGTTCAGTCCCGGAACAGAACCGGACCACTGTGTACCCCAACGTGTATATGCTAACATAACACCGTTGCCGTTTTCATTTTCAAGCGCACCCTGGAACGCCTTTAAATAGATTTCACGGGCTGCCTGCTCATTTAACCATGCTGCCTGACCTAAACGATCCTGCTCACAGTCATTTAATGCAAAGTGTTTGATTACAACATGTACGCCATTGTCTTCAATACCGCGGCACTCATACTTACCCATCTCGCTGGAAAGGAATGCATCTTCAGAGTAGTATTCAAAGTTACGTCCGCTGTACGGTGTACGGTGAATGTTTGCACCCGGTCCATAGAGGATCGCTACATCTGCAGCAAGACAGTCTTCACCAACAATATTACCTACATTATAAACTAATTCTTTGTTGAATGTTGCAGCCATAACGTCCTCAGAAGTTAAAGCTGTTGTCTCATCAACAGACAGACCGGAACCAAACAGTGCTACAGATAAGCCCTGTGGACCGTTCTCGTCACGGGAACCCGGTGCATTTACGGATTCGATCGGCATTGTCCAGTGGAAGGAGTCAGCGATCAGACTTACCATCTCATCAAATGTTAACTGGTCTAACAACTGATCCCATGCCGGATCATCATAATCCTTGCCGATCATATCATACAGCTGCATACCGTTATCCGCGCCAAGAGTCGGCATCGGAACTGCCTCGTGGTCAGCCGGATCGTATAACTGTAACTGTAAAGCATCGATCAGTTTCTCAGTCAGAGCAAACTTCACGATTTCTGTCGGGAATGTGCCTGTCCAGTCATTTCTGGATAACCATGTCACATCTTTCTCAATGCCTTCGTTTAAATTCGGGTCAGCGATGGATAACTGTGCTGTGATCGCATCACCATCCTCTGTAACCGCATATGTTTCAGCATCAAATTTCGGATTGTTCCACTTGAATGTTAACTCTGCATTACCGTCTGTATCCATACGGCCGTTTGTGCTTGCTACGGTGTAGCCCTTCGCTGCAAGGAAGTTGTTAACCGCATTATGAGCATCGGTTGCTGCTGTTAAGTAGTAATCACCGTCATCTAAGATGTATGTCTGATATCCGTAGGTGTCGAAGGAAGCGAACTCTCTTCTGTCTACAGAAATTGTCACGGTCTCAGATGCGCCCGGCTCGAGAATATCTGTCTTGTCAAATCCAACTAAGGATGCAGATGCCTTCTCAACACCGTTTTCCTTATCGTACTCTGTGTACGGAACATTTACATAGATCTGTACAGTTTCCTTACCTGCAACATCACCCTTGTTTGTAACAGTTACGCTTACATCAAAGGTATCTTCTGCTGCATTGTAGGAAGCCTTCATATCGCTGTACTCGAACTCTGTATAGCTAAGACCATAACCGAACGGGAACGCAACATTGTCGCTGTACTCGTAATCACCGGCATTGCCTGTACCCATTACGAAGTCTTCATAACGTGTCTCATAATATTTATGACCAACGTAGATGCCTTCCTGGTAGATCATGTAAGATTTTGCGCTGGACGGAATCACAGACTCATCATAACCTTCATAGATCGTCGGAACAAAGTTCTGCATAGCCGGGGAAGAATAGTTGTTGTAGAGGTATGTGTCAGCCAGACTTCCGGACGGATTCACTTTGCCTGCAAGAATATCGGCAACAGCCTCTAAACCATATCCGCCAACACCGCCGATCCACATCACGGAGTCGATATCATACGGATTTCCCTTTAAGAAATCAACCTGTAAGGAGTTGGAGGTGTTGATGAGAACGATGATCTTATCAACAGCTCCGGCTTCCTTCATCGCCTTTAAGTTTTCAAGGATCGCAACTTCATTTTCTTCTAATGCAAGGTAGTTTGTGTCCTGGAATTCACAGTCTGCACCCTCACCGCCGATACGGGAGAAGATTGCGATCGCTGCATCGCCATATTCACTGACAGAATCGATCACATCTGCCGGAATCTCATTCCACGGAACTTCGTTGATACCGCCGGACGGAGCCATCAAAGCTGCTGCTGCGCTGTCCTGTACCTGACCGCCTGCTGCACCGCTTCTTCCATACATCGCAGAAATCTCTTCGGATGCATAGAAGTTCCATAAAGCTTCGTTTACCTGAATTCCGCTCTTAGTAAGGGAATCCTTTAAACTTAATGCCTTGGATGCATCTACGTTACCGGAACCGGTACCGCCAAATACCGGATCCACGGAGGACATAGAGAATAAGGATACTTTGGATCCATCTGCCAACGGGAGTGCATCATTCTCATTCATCAGTAACGCAGCACCCTCTGCCTCCATCTGGTAACCAACAACTGCACCGGCTGCAAGTCTCTCTTCATCTGTCTTAAACTCAGGTGTGAAATACTGCGCATTTGGATCCTCATTTTCCAGTTCCCAGAATGTACCGCCGGTAAACAGTGCAATTGTATTATCGAAAATACCAACTGCCACGGTCACTGCGATCAAAATCGCTGCGATCGGAGCAGAAATTACAGAAAGGACACCCCATGGTCCGATCATTTTTCTTTTTGCTTTTTTATACGCTTTTTTCTGCGCCTTCTTCCGCGCTTTTAATTCTTTGTTATCCATGATAATCCCCTTCAAAAGTTATACCCAGTTCTGGCTCTTACCTTTTTTCACTTTGTATTCCGGTCTCAGTCTGTGTGTCCGATAAACCGTTGCAGAGTCTCTCAATTCACCCGCTCTGACTTCCAGTTTATTTTCCTTCGCAAGCTTCACCTTGAAATGGAAAGTATGTTCACCCTGTTTGGTTTCAACCAGTTCTCCATTGTTATACAGGGAAACTTCCTTCTTATTGGAATATACAGTCACTTCTGTTTCTTTTCCCGGACGATACTTGAAGCGTTTACCGCAGAGATGAACAAACGGCTCATTGCTCCACCATGCTTTATAAATATAGAAGCTGTCCTTCTTGATCTTACGATCAAATGTCACAAGACCTTTGTGGTTCATGCCAGGCTCGCCGCCCTGATTTCTTGCATCCGCAGCGAAATCAAACATGTTCCATACGTAGGTGGACCATAAGAACGGATGACGCTCGAAGCATTCTAACATGTACTCATGGTACTTGCACTGATACTCTTCTGTATGATCACCGCGTCTCGGGTGGGCACTGTGAAGGTTCGGCATACCCTCTGCACCGTACTCGGAATAGCCCAGGCAGCGCTTCGGATAGATTGCATGATAGAATTTCATGAACAGGTCATTTAAGAACAGTCCCGGAACATACCATCCGAGATACAGGTTCCATGCCACAATATCGGAAATTCTTGTTACCGGGTGGAACGGGGAACACATCGCATAGTTTGCCAGAGTTGTCGGTCTGGACGGATCAAGCTCTTTCACGAACTTCTGGAGTTTGCGATGATTGTCCAGCATATCTTTTCTGTGGTTGTCCTTAATCGTGATCTCATTGGAAAGTCCCCATGTCACGATGCACGGATGATTATAATTCTGCACGATCAGTTCTTTCATCTGGAAGAAGGTATTCTCGCGTCCCTCCGGCATATGTGCGGAAATGTACGGGATCTCCGCCCAAACCACCATACCGTACTTGTCACAGAGATCATAGAAATACTGATTATGCTGGTAATGTGCCAGACGAATCGTGTTGGCTCCGATCTCGCGGATCATGTCCATATCCTCATCCATCTGCTCATAGGAGATCGCATTGCCGATTCCTCTGCGGTCCTGGTGTCTGGAAACGCCGCGGAGCGGATAAGCTCTTCCATTGAGGAAAAATCCCTTATTCGGGTCCACATGAAAAGTACGAACGCCTACATTCACATAAATCTCATCACAAACCTGTTCTCCTTTTACAAGGGTTGCTGTCAGTTTGTAAAGATACGGATCTTTGATTCCATCCCACAAATGCACATTCAGAATTTCAAGTACTGCATCAGTACCTTCTGTACGATCAACTACATTTCCCTCTGCATCAGACAGAGTTAAAAGAACCTTTAATCCCTCTTCCTCCATCTTTTCTGCATTGACATAGGACTGCACATGAAGAATACCAACATCACCTTTTACCTTCTGATCCACTTTGATACCCGGACCTCCATAATAATCCAGATCGAAGTGCTTTTCATTCACGATCAGCCATTCCACATCGCGGTAAATACCGCCGTAGAATGTAAAGTCAGCCACCTGCGGATAAACCTTCTGGTTCACACTGTTGTCAACCATAACCTTCAGTTCATTGGTCTCTTTCAGCACATCCGTCACATCCACACGAAATGTGGAGTAACCGTTGTCATGGCTGCACATTTCCTTGCCATTCAAGATCACCTTCGCACTGGCATTGACTCCGTGGAACTGAAGATATATGCGCTCATCATCCGCAAACTCCGGCTTCGCCAAAGTTTTCTCATACATACAGGTACCACGGAAATAATTATTGCCGCCATCCTGTCCGTCTTCTGCATTCCATGTATGAGGCAGATCTACCTGGCATTTTTCAATTTTCTGACTGTAAAATGTCCAGTTATCCATTAGCTTGATCACTCTTCTCATAATCGGACATATTCCCCTTTCTTTTCCTCTTATCATGTGCAAAAGAACTTTGCACATGCATCTTAATCATACATTTTACAAAGTTCTTTTCATTATTACAATATTCTTTTCCCAAGTGGTCAAAATAGCGACTTAAGTGGTTTCCTCTTCCGATACCCCTGGGATCGGGATCAACAGCATCAAAGAAAAAACGCCGTTTTCATTTTGAATACTCATGGCGCCATGGTATTTTCCGACAAGGTATTCGATGCTCTTCAATCCAAATCCGTGCTCACTTTTATTTCTTTTTGTAGTTTTCGGAATCTCATTTTCAAACACAAGATCCTCCGAATATGGATTCATAACATTGATCGCCAAAAATTTTTGTTTCCGGTATACAAGAACGTCAATCTGGCGCTGTACCTGTGTTTCAAATTTCTGTACCGCTTCCATTGCATTGTCGATGGCATTTCCGAGAATCGCATAGAGATCCACTGTGTTAATAAAATCCAGCTGACTTCCATCTGCCACACAGGATATGGAAATACCACGCTCCTTACAGATCAGGCTCTTTTCCGTTAAGATCGTATCCAGCACTTCATTTCCTGTCTTCACGATCGCATCGTAAATCCGAACATGATCCTCTATCTCATCAAGATATTGTTCCAGTTCTTCTCTGGTTGCCATTCGAAGTGCACGAATCTGATGTTTCAGATCATGACACTTTTGATTAATCAGAGCGATATTGGCTTTCGATAATTCATACTGTTCCTTTGCATTGTCGTGGAGCAGATTCAGCATCTGAAGCTCCTGACGCAGCTCACTCTTTTTAAACAGCTCGTTTTCCAGATATAGAATTACGCCCAGCAACAGCTGTGTCAGATATGCAGCTACCCAGCGAAGATCGTTAAAGCGAATCTGTGGTTTACCCGGCGCAAACACTGTGATTTCAAACGCCACAAAGGTAAGGAGTGCTCCCAAAAGCTGGCGTGGACCAATTTTCTTTTTTCCTCCTTCCGGCATCCATTTTCCTATGGTAAAACCGGCGATCAGGTAGCCAATATCAAATACCATGATTTCTACGATCCATCCATAGACCGGAGTCTCTTTCCACCACGCCCCATTATTTCCGGTATTGGCAATGAACAGCCATAATTCAAACAGCAATTGCCAGGTCATAAACGCCCAAATCGCATAATAAACCGCTGCGGTTCTTGTCATAACATGACCGATCTGAATAAAATGGATCACAAACACAAACCCCATCATTCTTACGGCCAGTTCAAGCCAAACCGATTCATCCAACGGCAACTGATTGATCACATGGGCAAACAAAAGATACAGAATAATACTAAACGTATACTGCTTCTTCCTGTCCATCTTCGCTTCCATCGTATGTACATAGATCAACCCGCTGGCCATAAGTGCCAATTCACTGATCCAGTAATTCGCCAGACTCATCAGCGCATTCCTCCAAAGTATTCCGACAGTGCTTTCAAAAACGGGGTACGATTTCGCCTGCTGATCTCCAGTTCATGTCCGAATCGATTTCCCTGATTTTTCCTGCCGCAGTCATGCCATCCACTTCCGGCATTTCAATATCGAACAAGATCACATCAAAAACAGGCTCATAAGATTCTAGTATTTCCGAACCGTCATGAAATACCGATATCTTAAAATCCAGATTATGTTCCGCTTCATATTCCATTAGGTATCGCTGCAGCTGCTCTGCAAACGATACTTCATCTTCGACAATTGCAATATGGTACATGTCATCGCTCCAGCCATAAAATAATGGCTATATTTTACCACAAATATCCAAAAAATTAAACGAAACTAAACCGTATGTTTCCGTTTTGTTAACATTTTTATTCTCCTTCTAAAACAGCAAGCATCAAAATACCCACGATAATGATACCGATGAACACGTACTGTTTCTTTGTCAGTTTTTCCTTCAGGAAAATTCTTGATAAGAGCAGAGATACTACACATACGCTGGACAAGATCGGTGCAGCGATGGCTCCGTTTCCACTCATGGCATATACATATGTCAGCTGTCCGGCAGTTTCACAAATGGCAGCGATCAGTTTGTCTTTCTGCTTTGGAAGTTCGAATTCCACGCTCTTCCATTTCATGAACAGGAATAAAATCAGACCAACGATTGCAAATGTCAGCTCATAGGAAACATTCGCGACCAATTCAATGTTGTCTGCTGTCACTCCAACCAGTGGGCTTGTCTCCAGTTCCAGGAAGAAAATATCAAGGAAACTTCCAAGCGCATCGATGATCGCATAACAGAACGGCATCGCAAATGCCACAACTGCTAATCGTTTACCAAGCTTCTGGGTTCTGTTTACATCGGCGCTGCGTTCTGTGTAGGTAACGCCGATAATACCAACCACAATGACCGCAATGGCTGCCCATACAGCCGGCGCAATCTTCTCACCCAGGAAAATGACACATAAAATGGAGCACATTGCTCCGGCAGTATTTTCAATCGGATCTGCCAAAGACTCTTCAATAAAGCGAATTCCGAAATAGGAACATGCCATCGATACTATGTAGCACAATGATACCGGAGCATATGCGATCAGGTTCATCAGATCATAGGAAATGTCTGCAGTCAGCAGTGTCAATACAGCATGAATGCCCATTACGGCTCCGACCAGCACACAAACTCTCAAATGGTCATATTTGTATTCGCTATGTGAACCTTTTTTATAGAAGAGCTCGGCAGTTCCCCACAGTAACGTTGTTATAAGGGTAAAAAGTAACCACATAAATCCTCCTTATGCCTCCTCTCCAAGGTAGAATTTTAATGTACTGCCCAGCATATTAGTCGCAACACCAATATGGCGTGCAGTCATAATCTTCATCGCCTCATAAGCTTTCTCATAATCTTCAAACTCAGTATGTCCCATACTTTCACCATTCTGAATATAC
>JAFSFU010000187.1 GCA_017435025.1 Lachnospiraceae bacterium
AATAACCAGGTCATTCTTTTCAATATAGCTTTCCATCAGATCCGGGTTTGCTGCCGCGATAAGAACTTTACCTTCGTTAAAGTATTTCTCAGGATCACCAACCAGAATACTTCCCTCCAGTGTATCAAGAATATTGGCATACTTTGTGTTGGCCTTGGAAATAATACTGCTGTCATACAGATTCATATAAGACTTGGTGATATCGCCGATGGAGATCAGACCCTCCAACGTGCCGTCTTTGCTGATGCACGGTAACGTTACAATCTTATCCTTGCGCATGAGATTCCACGCATTCTTTAAAGAGATACTGCGATCAACACCTTCCGTCTTACGAATTTCAATATCTTTTACCTGCGTCCGAACATTTTCGATCAAACGCGGTGCATCTACCTGAAAATAATCCAGCACAAACTGTGTTTCCGAATTGACATTTCCGGCTCTGCGCGGCTCATAATTGCCGCCGGTCAGATGGCGTTTCAAATTTGCATAACAAATCGCAGAGCATATGGAGTCTGTATCCGGATTTCGATGTCCCAATACTAAAGTTTTCTGCTTTTCCTGTGTACCCACGAATCCTTTTCCTCCTTTAAATTTATAATCTATTTACAGGACGTTCATAGTTTGTTCATATGTGTTTTTTATACTATTTGTATAGAAACAAGAGCGTTTCTATTTATTCCTTAGACAAATTGCACATAGATTTTTCATAATTGCCCCGGTTGTCGCGACCGGGGTCTCCTCATGTTATGGGAATGTTTGATGGGTCGCAACAGACCCGTTTTATGTACAACAAAGAGCTGCCACAGAGTCCTGTTTATTCTGTGCCAGCTCTTTTCTTTATCAAAATTATCCAAGAATCAGTCTGGCTGCGCCGTAAATTCCTGCGTCGTTTCCTAACTCGGCAAGTACTACCTTTGCCTTCTGTGTGGACATCGGAGACATCACATCATGGTGCTTCTGAATCATTTCGGTCAGGAAGGTACCGGCCTTGGACACACCGCCACCAATGATATACGCTTCCGGATCCAGGACCATGGTGATATTAGCCAGAGCCCAACCTAAATAGCGCATAGACTTCTCAACGGATTTCATGGCCAGAGAATCTCCTGCCTTAGCAGCATCCAGCACATCCTTTGCTGTCAGATTTTCTACACTTCTTAAAGAAGAACCACCTTCCTCGGAGGCCAGAATTCTCTTGGCAACACGAACAATACCTGTCGCAGATGCCGCCTGTTCCAGACATCCGCATCCACCACAGTTGCAAACCTCTGTCTCATCTTCCATAATGTGCATATGCCCGATCTCACCTGCAACGCCCTTCATTCCCGGCCACATCTGCTCATTGAGGATCACGCCGCCGCCAACACCTGTACCAAGGGTTACCATAACCATATCTTTGTAACCGCGACCGCCGCCCTGCCACATTTCACCGAGGGCTGCCACATTGGCATCGTTACCGCTCTTAACCGGAATTCCAAGAAGTGCGCTCAGCTCTTCCTGTGGATTTCCTTCCTTCCAGCCAAGATTTACACAGAACGGAATATGTCCGTCAGCCTCAACCGGACCCGGAAGTCCCATTCCTGCTCCAATAAAATCAGAAAGGGGCATTTCCCATTCTACAATCCTCTCCTTAATGGATTCCGCAATATCGCTCAGAATATATTTTCCGCCATCATCGGTTCTCGTGAACACTTCCCACTTTTTCAGCAGCTCACCTTCTGTAGTAAAGATACCAAGTTTAACGGTTGTTCCACCAATATCAATTCCAATACACTTCTGACTCATATTCTGTCCCTCTCTTATGTTATTATTTTAAACGAATCTCCTGCATAAGTTCATTTCCTGCGATCACCAGAGAATTTACATGTTTCTTTCCGGCCCGCACACAGGACACACCAAAATCAAAATGTCCTTCGAACTTTTTATGTCCATCCATATTATAAACCTGACAGGAATCTTCGTTATAAAGAATGATCTTTTCTCCATCAATCTCCACACCAGTATATGGGTAATCGAACTCTACCGATGCCGCCTGCTTTCCATCTGTGGTATAAACATCCATACGATATGGATTTCCGGATGGGTTGTCCACCACCACAGCCGCATACTGCTCAGAATAGCAGATGCTCTCGATTTCTTCTTCCACCGGCACTGAAATCACATTTGCATCCGGAATAACGTCCTTTACAGAAATAAACGTCATTCCTTTATCAGAAAATGCACATACCGTATTCTCATTGAGATATCGGACTCTCGCAACCATCTTATCATCAAACTCTTCTTCAAATCCACCGACAAATCGATTGTTGACATTTTTACCGATCTCCGAGAAATCATAAAAGACAACTTTATTCTTCAGCGCTCCATTCTTCATGTACATGACGGACATAACTACCTGTTTGCCATCCGGAGATAACGCAAGATCTACCGGATATCCGTCACCGGAAAGAAGCATCTTAATATTAATACCAAGATTTTCTCCATCCTTCTTAAAGTAGAAGATATAGCTTGCAGTACTGTCTTCCACCACCGCTGCCGTTACGCCTTTCGCAGAAACCGCCGCTTTTGTTATCGGAAGCTGCGTCTTTGCCACACCGGTACATCCCTCCGTATTGCAAATATAAATATCGTTACCCTGCTGATCCGCAATGATCACGTAATCGCCGTTCACATTGATGACCGGAGTCTTCATCTCATAGCTCTGGGTCCAAACATTTTTACCGGATGCATCAATATAAGTCGCACCGTCTTTGGTGTACTTGATCATATTCTCACCAAAATAGGCAAACTTGACAAAACCGGTCTCGCCTACCACTCTTTCGGATTCGCTGTCGGAAGCTGCCGTCTCCGCTTCCTCTGTGTCCGCATCCACAAATCGCATTGCCTGCTCCCATCCGACGGTATACTCCATGTATTCATACTCATTCTGATACTGATACCAGCAAAAACCCATAACAGACAGGACCACAACAATTAAAGTCAGAATCAGGAACCGTTTTCTCCTGCGCCCGCGCTGAAATTTACGGATCACTTCTTCGCTGTCTTCTTCCTCCTCATAAGGGGACGGACGGTTCTGGTTCGGAAGCTGAACAATATTATTTCTAAATTGTCTCTTCTTCATCTCTCTATCCATAGAACGCATGTCACTCATATAAAAATCTCCCGAAAATGCACATATATGGTTAGTATACAACATTTCCGGAAGATTCGCATTAAATTATTTGTTAAAATGTATCTTTCTGTTTTCTACGGCAATATCAGCTTTTGGCCTGCAAGAATCTTGTCCACATTTTCCAAGCGGTTCAAACGGCAGATCTCATCCAAATGACTTAGCCCACCGTACACATCCAAACAAATGCCGTATAACGTTTCACCATCACCAATTTCATAAACCCGATATCCATTGGCTTCTGCCGCTCCAAAATCAATCGGCAATAATTCTTCATACGCATCACCCTCCCCTGGCTCTTTCTCCATTCCCACCAGTGGCTGTGTGATCTCCTGCTGTGTGACCTCCTCCTCCCCGCTTTCCGCAGATTCCTCTGTACTGCTCTCAAAAACCTCGATATCGTTTCCCTCATACGCAGACTCGGATTCCTCCTGCATGGATGACGACGGTTCTGTCGGATAGACCAGCCCTGGCATCTCTTCAATGATAAAATCATTCTCTTCACCGGATGTCTCTATCGGCAGAACCGATGCGAGCACGCTCTCCATCTGCTGCATTTTGGTATAATTGTTGACTAAAACTGCGCCTCCGGCAAGAACTGCCACAGAAAGAATCCCGCACAATATACCCATAGCGCTGACTGTCCTGCTCTGCATAACTGCCCGCTCTTTTTTCATGGACATTCTGGACCGAAAATCTTTGATCACTTTCTCGTGAGACCCCGATTCCACGCGGCGTACATCTTTTCTCGTGATCATATAATCCTGCATCATCTGATTTCTTTCATAATAAATACAATGACCTTTCAAACGGTAAAACCCATCCTCTGAGGTTATGTAGACAGCCTCTTCACCATCCAGACCATGATTCAAATACATAAGCTGGTTCCGTCCGGCAAAATATTGACCATGCTGCTTCCAGTAATTTAGCGGACTCAACTGGCTTCCCGGCCCTCCACAAAGAAACCATCCTTGAATCGTTCGCTTTGGAAACGTGTCCTCAATCTGCTGATAAGCTTTTTTCCATATACTATCAGAAAAGATTACCCGTTCTCCATCGGTCTCCACATCTTCAATTTCCATGGCTCCATCCACAAACACGTATGGAGTCCCGTCGTAATACTCCACATTTCCCAGCAAAAGTCCCACTCGAATGGTCTGTTTTCCCGTCGGATACAGTTTTTTCAGATACGTAGCTACATAATCCTCCATATAAAACCGAAGTACCCGATCCTGGTCTCCGATCTGGCGGATATTTTTCGGCAGTTTTGGAAATGGATTGTATAATTCTCCCATGCTGTCACCTCGCAACCTTTATTCACAGCACAGCTTACCATGGCCAATCCGCAAAACATGTCAAAACGGCACAGGAATTTCACAAAAATTATCGACAGATTTTCCCATCACCTTCATACCCAAAACAATACTCCTGCTAATGCAATCTGCCAGCCGCATGACTACGGAAAGGCGGACACTCTGCAGCATAAGCGGGTCTCCGCCTGCTGCCGCGCCTACTATTCCGGTAATAAAGACATCTCCTACCGCATCCAAATTCTTCTGCACACCGAGCCCCGGTTTTAAAGAACCTCGTCCCATAGTAGCATACCCGATATGTCCCACGTCTCCCACTGATGCATCCACCGCAACAACCAGAGAATGGCGAAACTCATTGCGAATCCGCTCCACACTAAGCTCCAGATTCAATGCATGCACCGGATGATCCAACGTCCCTATAATCTTCACATTCTTTAGCTTCTGCTCTTTCAGCTTATACCCCACCAACGGTCCCAGACTGTCACCGGTGGACCGGTCTGTTCCAATACATAAAAACAGCAGTTCTGTCTTCTTCTTTCTTTTCATTTCCTCTGATATCAGTCCCAGGAAACGTCCGGCAAATTTTTCCGTTTGAAATCCTGATGCTGTATTATAATAATATATTTCCCGATTCAAAACTCGCATCACAGCCTTCTTTTCCTTTTCTTTCCTTACCGCTATTATAGGTTTTCATCCGCTAATTTATACATATCCCGTCTAGGATTTCCCGCCTTCTTGACTCCCACCGTCAATCCCACTATAATGGAAGAAGCAGAAATATTTTTCCATTGGTTTTTAAGGAGGAACATCATGAACGAAGTAATGAAAGCCATTTTAACAAGAAGAAGTATCCGTAAATTTACTGAACAGCCGATTCCGGAAGATGTTATGAAAGACATCGTAGACGCTGCCCTTCATGCACCGAGCGGCATGGGCAAACAGACCTGGCAGTTCACAGTAATCACCAACAAAGAGGTAATCGCCCGCCTGATCAAAACCATCGGAGAAGCACGCAATACACCGGATTACAATATGTACAATCCGACAGCGATCATTTTACCGACCAACATCACAGATGGTCCGTGGAGCAAAGAAGACAATGCCTGTGCCCTTGAAAATATCTTCCTTGCTGCACACTCCCACGGTGTTGGCTCTGTTTGGATCAACCAGATGCAGTCCATCAACCAGCATCCAGCCGTTCGTGCGCTTTTAACAGAGCTCGGTGTACCGGCTGACCACAGTGTAACCGGTCTGGCAGCACTCGGATATCCGGCTCCGGACGCTCCGATCCGTGATATCGAAAGAATCGGCAAAGTGGTATATGTAAAATAACATAATACGTTCAAGTTTTTCTTGTACAAAAAGAGAGCCATCACTGGAATGAATCAAAATCCATGTGATGGCTCCTTTTTTCTCTACCCTTATTTGTTTTTCGCAAAGATAAACTTCATAAAACAGAAATATGTATATACTACCAATGCCACAGCGATAATGGTCTCAACGAGAACAACCGGCTGAAGGAACGGAAGCGGATTTCCCATATTGGCTGCACATGCCATTGTCTGCTTGGCAGCAATCGCACTGATTACAAACGGGAACGTAAATGCCGCATAACTCGGGAAGAACGGAAGTTTCAAACATTCTGCTGCTTTCACAAGAGAGAAAACATAAAGAATAGACGCAACCACAAACATTCCCATCAGCATGGCAAAAGATTTCGGTGTTACAGACTGTACATAACCTGCAAGGCAGAGGCTTGTCGGTGCCGCATAAATACAGATCAATGGTTTTGCCGGATTCGGAACTTCTTTAAACTTCATGTAACGGTAAGTTACAAGTACAAGAAGAAGGATTAACGTCACAAAACCAAACCAGAACGCTGCACTGCCAATAGCAGTTTGTCCGTAAGCCGGGGCAGTGATCGCAGCAACCGCGATACCTACATAAACGATATAGTAACTGGCAAATACTTTCGGCATCTGAAGCTTCATGATAAACGCCTTTGTAAAGTATACGATCAATGCCAGATGCAATGCAATTCCGACAAACCAGATTATCATCGCTGCATTGCCGATAAACGGTTTTACATAGGTACTCAGAATCATAACCGCCATAGAAAATGTACCGGATACACTGGCCATGATCGGATTCTTCATGTCCTCCTTAATCATCTCCGGGAACATGATCAGTTTTGCCAAAACAAGAACCAGCAAAAACGCTGCGAATATACCGCAAACATATCGGATTCCTTCTCCGTAACTCTGAAGCAGATTACCCAGGGCTGCCGTTCCCAACATCACTCCGCAAAGCGGGAGCGGGACTTTTTTTATCATATCTTTCATACGCTCTGTCTGTACCTTTCTATTTAGATTTCCTCTACTTTGCGACGCGGTGCCGGCTCGTCCACTTCGTCCAGATTCTTAATTCCACACTCGCGGCAGATGATCTGAGCAACTTTCCATGCACAAAGACCGGTAAAGAAAATACACTGCTCTTTATGTTCACCTTTTCCCTTATCAAATTCGCGAGTCAGAACACGACAGCAAATTGCATTTTTGCCGTTATTGGCCTTAAACCAGTCATGAAGTTCGTTGGAAAGTTTCATACAGTTTACACTCTTCGGGTTTGTCGGTCCGTTCTGTTCTGTACGGCCAAAAATCATACCCAATGCAAGGATACCGCCATTCAATGCGCCACAGCAGCAGCCGGACTTACCGATACCAACTGCCATACCGGAAGCCATTGCGATCACCTGATCCGGAACATCCAGTTTAAACTCATTGCGAATAGCATCCATCAACGCTTCACAGCAATAGTAACCATTTTTAAAGCTCTTTTCTGCTGCCTGCTGTACGGCTCTTGGGCTAATTTCAGTAACACCAATGTTCATATTTGTCATAATGTGACCTCCTTAAATTTTCATTATTTATGTCTCAAATTTACTTTTATCTGATTATACTCGAATCATATAGCCATCTTCAACAAACATTCCTTATTATTGATTTTTTCAATAGATACAAAAAAACAGAGGTTATTTTTCAATAATAGAAAAACAACCTCTGCGGTTACTAAGCATTTTCCTGCTCTTTTTTCCGGAACCAACCATCCAACGTTGTAAGAGCCTTGGTCAGAACTTTCAATTCTTCCTCATCCAAGGTCTCTGTGATTCCCTTGATCATCTCTCTGTGAAATTCTGCATGATGGGCATGAGCCTTACGACCTTTGTCAGACAGGGAAATATAAACCACTCTCCGGTCCTCTTTACCGCGTTCACGCACCACATACCCCTTTTTTACAAGACTGTTCATCGCAATCGTCAATGTTCCCACTGTAACCGAAAGTTCCTTGGCAATCGTACTCATATTTTTCGGCACGCCAGTACCAATTGCTTCGATGACATGCATATCATTGTTTGTAATATCTTTAAACTCAGAAGTGATGATAGCTTTTTCCTCAATATCCATAATATCACGGAACAGACGCACCAGCACTTCATTAAAAATTCCGTAATTATCCAAAACGACAGAGCCCTTCCTTTGTCTTAATCTTTTCTTGATTATAACTCATATTCCTCCAATAAATCAAGGATTTACCCCATCATTCTTGCCAGAACTATGCTGACAGCAATTCCTGCACCGGTTGCGATCAATGCTCCTGGCAATGTCCAGCGACTTTTCTGAATTTTGACCGACATAAAATACATACTCATCGTATAAAAAATGGTTTCTGTACATCCCATCACAATAGACACCATATTACCCAAACAAGAATCCGGACCATAGTTTTTAAAAATATCCAGGACCAATCCGGTTGCAGCAGAACTGGATACCATACGCACAAGGATTACAGGGATCATTTCTGCAGGAATTCGAATCCAGGCAGCGGGAATTTCCAAAATGTTTGCCAATGCGTCCAAAAATCCCGAAGCTCGCAGCACCCCTACCGCCGTCATCAGACCAATTAAGGTCGGCAAGATCCTCGTTACCGTATGCATTCCTTCTTTTGCACCTTCCAGGAAATCATCAAATACGGGACGTCTTGCAAGGATTCCAAATCCGACTATATAAAAAATGATCAATGGAACCATAAACTCCGACAAATAAATCAGTATCCGCATAACATTCTCTGCATGTTTTTGAATCATTGTATTCTCATTCAAAATCAGATATACTAGAAATCAAACAACTTTTTACGGAGGCCCCTTATGAATATCTTATTTGTAGAATACCCAACTTGTTCCACATGTAAAAAAGCAAAAGCCTGGCTGGATGCACATCACGTTTCTTACACAGACCGCCATATCAAAGAAGAGAAACCGACCCAAGAGGAACTGACCCTCTGGTTCAAACGCAGCGGATTGCCATTAAAGAAATTCTTTAACACCAGCGGTCTTCTTTATAAATCCATGGCGTTGAAAGATAAACTGCCTGCCATGTCTGAAGAAGAGCAGTTAAGTCTTCTGGCAACCGATGGTATGTTAGTAAAAAGACCACTTATCGTTGCAGACGATTTCGTTCTTGTCGGATTTAAGGAGAAGGAATGGGAAGAAAAGCTGGGTTAATCCCGGCTTTTCTTCCTTTCATAGAAAAAGAATATCGCCAATCCAACCACCAAAAGAATCACACCTATACTGATCGTCACGATTGTCAAATGCTCTCGAACCCACTCCTTCAGTTGTTCAAAGAGACTCCGTTCCCGTTCTTCCAACGGCTCCGATAAAATCACCTCAACTTCCATTTCTTCCGGTTCCTGAATCTCCTGCACAATCTCATCTCTCGTGGTTTCTTCCTGCTCCTGTTCTGCTTCTTCCAATACCTCAATCGGTCTCTCCGGTACTTTCACTTGGCCTCCATAAATAACTTCCACGTGCCGGATCAGTTTTTCACCAATAGCAACTGCATCCCGGTACAGAACACCATTTTCTTCATAGCACTCTCCTATCCAATCCACGGAGGTTACCCGGTAATACTCGACCGGCAGATTTGCCTCCTTCAAGAGTTCTTCCCCATACTTCACTAAATCTGCATCTGCAGGTATCTCCAATTCCCCAAGCAAAAAAACATCTGCATCGTATCCGGAAATTGTAATTGGAAAGGAAAATCCTTCCGTCCACACCTGCTCCTTCTCCGTAACTTTCTTCAACGGAACTTCCCGCTCATATTCCATTCCTGACAGATCATCCAATAAGGTTAGAACCGCCGTTTCCGGCGGAACCTGTATCCCCTCCAGCTCATAAGGTATACTGGCCGATACATAAGTCCAGGTCCCGCCATCCTCCGGCTCTGCCGCATAACAGGTGAATCCAAACTGTATAAGAAAAACTAACATTGTGAGCAAATATTTAATCTTCATCCGTTTTCCTCCTTACAGATACCATACAAAGTCCACAGAATACCGATAAAAGAATCCCCGCAACATACAACTCCCACGGAGTCTCGTCGCCTGTTCTCGGTATTGATACCAATGAAGTTTTTCCACGTTTATCCAAATACAAAATGCCTTCCCCCATCAGATCATTTTGATATTTAACCAGAATTCGGCCATATATTTTCTCCTCCGGTTCTTTGGGTTCGACCGCTTTCTCCGGATTCTCTGATTCGTCTGGATAGTTTGGTCTTTCCGGATTTTCCGGCTCCTCTGGCACATCCGGTTGGTCCGGCTCCTCCGGCCCTGTTGGCTCATCTGGCACATCTGGCTCGTCAGGTTCTTCCGGCTCTCTGGGGTTCTCCGGTTCCTTTGGCTCTTCCGGCTTTTTCCTATTTTCCACTGTTAAATGATATGCCAGCTCGTCCGTTTTCTCCTGATCAAACTGAAAATATCTCTCTATCGTCTCTAACAAATATCCATCCGGAGCTGCTATCTCTTTTAATCGATAAGCATAAACCTCCCTTCTGCCGTCTTCATCCAATCCTTCTGCCGGAATATCACAAAATACTGCTTCACCATTCTCATCGGTTGTCTTTCGAAAAACTTGTCCGGTTTTCATATTTTTCAGTTCAAAGACCGCACCGGAAAGTATCTTGTCACTATGTTCTGCATCTGTCTTTTTAATGATCAATTCTCCGGTTTGTTCTGCTTTTTCCAATGGGTGATTCTCCATAGAAAACTTCTGCACCAAGCCGGTTTCTTCTACTGTGATCACCTGATCATCCGCCGTTTCATAGCCATCCGGTGTTCCCGTTTCAACCAGAACATAGACACCAACCGGGATTCTCTCTAACACGTGATGTCCATCGGCAGTATCGTATCCAACCAGTCTTGTACCGTTTTTCAAATCTGTCTCACGATAATGAAACTGATAGGAAAACACCGGTATTCTTCTTCCATATTCGTCCACTCGAGTTTTACCACTGTTACAGGAAATACAGATACGCACCAGGCTGCCATCCTCCATCTGCCAGATTTGTACGACCTTCTCCCCATTTGATGTACGATGACTTTCCAATCTCTCTGCATGATATACCCGTGTCGCATCTTCCAATTCACTTTCCCAGGATACCGATTTCCAAGATACGGTTTTAAAGGTATCTCGATGCTCGAGAAACATCGCTTCAAATGCGTCGGAAAACGCAGAAGTATATTTCGATTGGTCCCTTGCAATCCAGGAATCAACCGGATGTTCCGTAGCATATACAATCGCTCCATTTTCATCCAAAACAGCTGGATATAAGGTGAGCTCTGCCCCTGCCTTCATTGGCATAGAAACCGGATGCCCGGATTCATCTGTTTCGTACTTAAAAATATCTACCTTTGTACATTCGTTCACTAGAAAAAATGCCTGCAGCTCCTCAGTTTGCTGTATCGTAATCTCCATGGTCGCTTTTATATAGCCAACCGGTGCCTCCTGTTCTTCCAAAAGATAATCACCAGCCGCAATTCCCTCTATGTATTTCGGTTGTTCACCGGTCATCCACGTGATAGGTAAATTGCTTTCTCGCACCAGATAATATCCCTTGGGATACTTTTCATAGTCGGAAACATAGACTCTTCTGGCCGGATACAATGCCATTTTTGCTCCGGAGACAGGATAACCAGACTCATCCACTTTGGATATTTCCACTTTTGTTTTCTCGTCCGTCATAGATATCCTCTGAACCTTCTCCGTTTCCTTGACCGATAACGCCATCGGCAGCGCACGAACATATCCATCCGGTGCCTTAAGTTCCTCCATTATGTAAGTTCCGGGAATTACCCGACGAAGTAGGTCTTTTCCCTCTGTTTCCAAGATATTCGGTATGATCCATGCCTCACCATTACGGTGCAGGATGTTGCTTTTCGAGCCATTTTCGGTCGCATACAACGCGTCTTCATCTCTCACATAATAGGACGCTCTGTTATACTCGTCCAGAAGATCCTCATACCGATAGCCCAGATATTCACCGTCACGATCGAAAATTTCCTGTCCTTTTTTGTAGTTTTCTCCGTTCGGAAGATAATACTGCACCATTCCAAATCGGTCATAAACCGGTTCCATCGTCTTCTCAAAGGCTTTCGTTTCTGAATCCCATGTTCCGGTTATGTAGGCATGTTCCGTTCCCGGCTTTACTTCTCCCGGTCGACCGGTAAGAATTTTCTCCCTGGAAATCAGGGTACCATCATCGTTTGTCACTTTTGTCACCGGCCAGACAAAAATATGCGGTTCTGTTTCTCCGCGCGAATTTTTTCCCGATGTCTCCACGTAAGCCAATCCGGTATACCCATCTACCTGAGCATCTCTGTAATACCCATCTTCCAGATGATAAATGACCATTCCTTCCGGTACTTTTGTGAACGCACGGCTATTCCGGTCATAGATTAACTCTTCGAAATTTCCTCCCGTAAGTTCCAGTACTGCCTTTCCTCCACGAACCGCAAATATAGATTCCGTATCAAATGTGACCATCATTTTTTGGCCTTGACGATCATATCCATACAGGCGTCCCTGTTCGTCCTGCTCCATCACCTTCATATTTCCAAGATCATAAAACAATACCGGTGTGTCTCCACGCTTCACAGCATCCACTTTCCAAAGTCCGTCTTTTTCAGTCAGTTCGCATTTTTCTCCGGCAAATGGTTCCTCCACGAGAATATCCGTTACATTCCCATTCCGATCACGCATCACGCGAAGTCCTTCATACCGATAATCTTCCGAATCACCTGTCAGCCGCAACTCAATAGCATCGTAAAGAGCAAGAACAGCATCCGAAACATATCGTTCATCATCATCTGCGGTCTCCAACGCTCTTGTCACATAACCATAACCTTGAAACACACCATTTTCATAGACCAGTTCGATCCGCTCTCCCTGCCTCTTTCGATGTTCCAGATATTCCAGAGTTCCTTTTTTCCAGCCGAATCCCATGTAGGTTCCCATACTGTTATAGGCAAGCTCCAAATTTTCCAATCCATACGTTTTATCAAGTTCCGTTATCGTACCTTCCACACGACCGGATATTTTCATGCTGCGATACGCGTCGACGGTTTTCATTTTTGAAACTTCCAGCGATGTAGCCGTATTGTTTATAAAAATTCTTGCTGTCGCAAAACCCATATTTTCTGACTCTTCTCCAAAAATGATAGCGGCAACCTTTTTTTCTCCGCCATCCGGATAATACATGACCTTATCACTATAAACTTCGATCGGCATTGGCTGACTCCTCACATATCCGGGCGGAACCTTCAACTCTGCCAGAACATAGACCCCGGCGTCTACCGGTTCCGGCGTCTCCAGATAACCGGTCGTCTGCAGGATATCCGGCTGTTCCAAATCTGCGACCGTCTCCATCCCCTGCATAATACCGCCTCTCTGTCCATCCGAATCACAGAAGAGAATCACATCTTCTTCTTTGCAGATCGGCGTCCCTGACGGTACCAGACCAAAATATTTGTTGCCAACAGATCTGGCAAACGGAGTAATGTTCTCCGCGCCCATAGCTTCCAAAAATGGACGAGTTCCGGCTATTACAGAATCAATCTCATATCTCTTCACCGCTCCGTCACCGTTTGAATCTTCGTTTCTCTCGGCCCGGTAAAGAGCAAAAACTGCGTTCTCGTGCATAATTGGTTCTCCGGTTTCCTTGTCTGTTTTTTCTAAGCGAAGGCGAATACGGTATTTGTGATTTAACATTTCCTGTTCTGCATATCCGGAATAATTACTCTTTATTCCCGGTTCCGTCACGGACCAATCAACTTCAGGAAACGGAATCTGCTCAGAATGATCCATATATACCGGCAATGAAATTTCTTTTGGTTCATCAATCTCGTAATGACGGTTTACAAAATCATTCCATTCTGAATAATAAGGCTGCTGCTCTACAATCACATAGGTTCCGTACGGAAGATATGGAGAAGTACCATACGCATAAGTATCTTTCCTATCCTTTGATAAGAAATCCGCCGACAAAGTAGAAGCATCCCCATCGATTCCTCCATTCATTTCACTATCCCAGGCAATTTCATAAATAGAATCCATATCGTAGAAAAAGAATGGCTTTAAATAATCTTCTGCCTTTAAGATCGCCTCATAAAGCGCTCGGTCATAAATCTGATCCTGATGCATTACTTCTCCGTTCTTTGCCAGATTTCCACCCAAGAGTTTTGATTCACTGGTCAGCTTTTCAATTTCTTCCTCCAAATACCAGGCGACTGCAAACTGGCGAACTGCATCGGATCTCCTGGCATTTTCTCTTGCTGCATCGGACGTGTTGATCTCGTTTAGGACTCCGGTGAACATGCCAAACGCAAACGGTTTCCATGATGTATTCTGAACATTGCCTTCGTTATGCCAACGATCGATATTGGATACATTTATGGCATCGAAAAATTTCTTATAATTATATCCATCTTTCTCTGTTTCCAGTATTAGCCTTTCGGTTTCCTTCGTATAGATTTTCTGGACCAATTCCGGGTAGTGGAGTCGATATGCTGTTATGTCAACTTCTTCTCCATTTCTGTCCTGCCAGAAAACAGTTCCGTCTTCTGACCGATACAGTCGCTCCAGGTTAGACAGCAAATATATCTTAAACCGGAAATTTCCCACAGGCTCCTCCGACTCACTTCGTTTTATTACCTTTATCTTCTGCTTAATCGGCCTCTGCAGAACCTGAACCGGAATTTTTTCACTGTCTCCATCTTCTTTTATCCTATGCTGCCCACGATATACCAGTTCTTTCGCAACAATATAGGTGTCATTCAACTCCCCTCTATTCCCTGTAGATGCTGCGACTGCAGCACCTCGGAACAACATCAGATATTGAGCATAACCGATCCGATCACCGGATTTATATCCTTGTACGTTGGCAGCTCCCAATGTCTCGATGTCATGTTCCTTAAGTTCTGCACGTTTCTCCGGGAGCTGAGCCATGAAAGACAATGTTAAACTCTGATCTGCATCAGAGAACTCTTTTCCAAATGCATCAACTCCGTTGGTCGCCACCGATATCCGATGGACACCTGTAGAATGATCATAAGTAACCTCTGTCAGCGCAACATCTGTTTCCACCACTTCCAGTTCCGTCGTAATTTCAATCTTATCCACCTGTTCCGTCTCCGGCACGCGATACCCGTAAACGGCATCTCCGGACCGATAATCAATAATCTCCTCTCCTTCTTCATGATAAACCATCACAGAATGCAAGATATCTTCCCTCTCTCCGGATGGATTGATCATAACTGCCGGCGTCAATGTGACATCCATGTAATACCGTTTGGCATCTCCACCGCCATAGTAATACTGCCGTTCAATCTGGTACTGATACTCTCCATCAGTGCCGTATTCCTGATACTCCCATCGCAGTGTCACCGGGTTTTCCAAAACTGCATATACCTTATCTGCCACCAGTTTTCCGTTATCTTCTTTCATTGTGAAAAAGCGTCTGTTTCCGCTGGTCGATACTCCCGCATATAGGATCATCTCATATCTGTCCATCTCCCGCCTTACACTGTGGATTCCGCCAAAGCTCCACTGAGGATTCTCCTGATACCAGGTGAGAATTTCCACTAAAATATCTCCTACTGTCAGCGCTTCCTGTTCCGGACACATCACCTCTACACTCTGCACGGCTGCTCCGTACACCGTTTTTTCTGCCGGTTCTCCCGCCTCAGTTGTCATACCATACTCATCGATATCCCCTTTTCTCACACCCACACTGTAGACGGAATGTTCCGCCGTTGAAATCGTTCCATCCGCCATTCTCGGCGTGTCATATCCATTTCGATTCAATATTTCTTCGACTTCGGCTTTTAACATAAAGAAACTGTCATCGGATACGGTTTCATCCAACTCTTCCTCCGACAGATCCGTTTCCATATAGGTCCATACTATGTCTTTTACTGCCGGAATCTGCTGCGCTTTTAATACTTGCGGTTCTATACGGTGCATAGCTGTCTGACCAATAATCTTCCCATAAGTATCATACGTTGGCTCGTATTTTACATAATCCGTATCACTCTCTGCCACCTTCCAAACAACATTTCCCTGGTCATCCCGCACAATGACGTCCTCTGTTCCCGTCACATGCGGGCCGGTCACTTCTTGCTCACCGGAGTCAACCCGATAAAACTTTGTATCTTCCGGAAATCCGTGCAACAAAAGTTCATATCCGTTTGTACCAGAAATTGTATTTGTCGTTCCTGCCGATGTGACAGAAAATGAAAGCTGGTCATAACCATTTCCACTCCATTCTTCTCCCTCCATGGAAGCTGCCAATTCCGGCATAGAAACTACCGCGATGCCATTGGCATTTGCAATGGACTCCGGTGTTTCGAAACTTACGCCATGGTTCGTCCACTCCTGCGATTTTCCATTGACCGACAACTCATAACCTTCGCTTCGTCTTAATTCTTTCACATAATATTTTCCCAAGATCAATGGGCGCCCAATCCACCAGTTTCCGTATTTTTCCTGATTGTCCTGATATAAATTGACCGGTCCGGTCCAGTCCGTGTCCTCACGGTCCACAATCATTTCGGATTTATAATCAAAAATCCTTCCGGGCGCCTCTGTATAAGTTAAAAAATGGGCATTTCCATCTCGGTCGGTCTCTGCCACAGATACGAGATCATGTTTTTTGTATACATAGCCCGTGTTTGTCACGTTTCCTCTGCCATCAATATCGGAATCCGGATGCAAAATATCTTCCGCTGCAAATAAACCATAAACAGCACCTTCCAGACTGGAATCTCCCTCTGTATCTCCGTAAGATGAATAGATATCGCCTTCTCCTTCAAACAAATCCATATCACGTTTATTGATATGAATTTCTCCTTCCGTTCGATGATCACGAACGATCCAGTACTCTCTTCCAGCTCCGCTTTCGTAAGAATATCGATCATGTACTGCGTCCGGTAAATGTTGAATTCCATCCTCCAATGCTCTTAACAGATAACCGGCAAAATCTCCACCTTCTACAGCATCTCCCCAATCACCGTCATCCGCCTTCTTTTTCTCTGATCCTCGTCTAAAAAACAGACGCACAACTCTGTCAAATAGAGTCTCTCGCTCCTCACGTGAATCCTCATCCGCATTGGAATTTGTAACCGCATCCGCATTGGAATTCGTGCCGGTGTCAGCGTTTGATCCTGTGCTCTCTCTTGCATCTGAATCGGTCTTCACTTCATCATCTTCATCCCAACCTGTATCCGGGTTCCAGATAATCTCAGACTCTTTTACTGCTGCATTCGATCCGGTCCCCACTGCCTCCACAGAATAGTACATCGGTAAAGAGTTGATTTTCACACTCTCAGCTGCATCGCTCCGGATACGTTTTGCAGAATCATTTCCTGCATACCAAATATTTTCCCTGATATCACGGCTACTGCCGGAAGATCTTTCTGCATGAGCTCCAGCCTCAGAAGAGTCGGTCATGATAATCTCAACAGGGATATCCTCTTCATGAACATCATGCAAAATATATCCGTTTCGAGCCTGGATTTCCTTCCATGTATAGGAGAATCGCAAGTGAATAAATCGGTTGTAAGTTTCCTCACAGTCCGCCTCACATCCAGATTCGCGAAATGCAGTCTTTGCATCGGCACCGGATATGCTGTTTCCTCCCGGTTCCCCGCTGTTGGCAATTGATTCCACCTCTTTTGTCATAGCTGAATCCCTTAGCCAGTGAAAATGTGTTTCTCCGCTTGCCGCCTCACATGCCGATACAATCTCCAGCCACTGACTCGCTGCTGCACGATTTTTATCTCTTGCCTCCTCTGCGCCGGAATCATCACTTCCTTCTTCCTCGTCACCTTCCTCCTCCGGAATATCCGTCCATTCTGGCATTCCGTGACCATCACAGTATGTTTTGGAATATACATAGTTTCTGGTATCCGTGTGTGTGATCTCACCATTCCCATCGGTTATTCCTTCTGCAAACACTTGAAATCCATCCCAAGGTGAAAAATCTATCCTCTCCCAGGATAATGCCCCATTGGACTCAGTATCTCCTGGTACATCCGCATCCTCGAACCGCTCATACAAATAAAACTGACTTCCCTTTAACGGCATACCGGTCTCGTCATCAACTTTCTTTAACTTCACATGATAATTGGTCTCAAAGGTTTCCTCATGACGATATACCTGAAAATCTGTATTCGGTGCAGCGCTTCCATATTCCGGTGTTGGAGCGGGAGTTGTTCCATCTATATCGCCCTGTCCGATTACCAGATAAAACACCATGTCAGAAGGAACGATCCGAATATCAGCCTTGTACAGTCTCTGTTGACCGGGTGCATTAACACAGGCTTTAAAATCCATCCACTCTCTCAGATAGTTTTCATTCCAGCTGCCCTCGGTGTACCATCCCGAGTCTTTACGCATGGTGATCTTATACCGAACCGTAGTCTTATTGTACTTTTCTTCTTCGGACATGTTGCTACCGATTGCATTTTCATTGGCAGTCACAGAACCATTATTTCGAATTTTGATGGAATCCCCATTCCAGGTGATTTCATACAGACTGTCACCCAATACAGATCTTGCAATATTTTTATCCTGCGAAGCATCCAGCCATCCTACATTTCCACCGTCAGAGCCATTATCCCAAACACTCTGCGCTTCAATCTTTGCAATATCCTGAATAAACGCACTTCCCAGTCGAAATTCTGTATCCAGGGCTCCGGGGCCTGCGGAGAAGGGCGGTATCGTAAACGATACCGCCGTCTCCTCTGAGGTTGCTTCCCGGATCGCCTCCGGGGCTTCTTTGCCGGCCGCATGATCTTTGATTGCCGCCTGCTCCAATGCCCTAATGGCTCTCGCTTCCATTTCCGGATGATCTGCTATCCATGCAAACATGGTTCCGGCATCATCTTTCACTCTTTTCACAACATTAGGACCGGATACAGTTCCCGCAATTTGATTGTAAAGTTCCGGATCATAAACTTTCGAAGCTTCCTTCAGAGCATTCCAGTTGGTGGGATACGCCCAAAAAAGACGTTTGGCCTGCACTTCCGACAAGGCGGAAGGTAATGTATCAAACTGATAGATTTCATATCGGTCTGTAGATTTCCATCCTTTTCCTCCATCCAGGCAATAAAATGGAGCCGTAGACTTCTGTGGCCAGATTTCCGATCCATGTACAGGGATGGGTGCCGTAATTCCGGATATTGTCAAAACAATCGCCAATATTCCCGCTATGCTCCGCCTGCCGGCTCTGACCAATTTCTTCAACCTTTCCATACCATTCCTTTCCTAATAACAAATCTATGATTTCTTCATTCTTCCGTCCAATCCGAAGAAATACGTCACACCATCGATCACATGCTGACCGGTATACATATATCCTTGACTTCCATCGGATATTGGATGCAGATAATACCAGCAGCCATCCGATGGATCCTGATACCATCCGGTTATCATGTTCCCATGTTCATCAAAGCGGAACCAGGACACCTTTTCCTGTGTATCTGTGGCATACGGATTGAAAATATAACCCCACTGGTTTGTCAATATTTTATTTTCATATTCATATTTCCACTTTCCGTCAGGTCCACAGATCCAGGTTCCTCCGGATATTCCTTCCTGTAAAATTTCTGTATTGTTATTTACTTTGGATTGGGATGATTTTCCGGACGAACCACCGGATCCGCCGGAAGATCCACCGGAACTTCCATAATACGTCTGATCATCCGTCATAAACTCTACCGAAATACTGCAGGATGCCGTCTCTTTATTTCCCAAAACATCTTCTGCCACCACGGTAAGATCCGTCGTCCGAATACCGCTTCCCATTCTTTTTACAGACGGATTTTTTCCATAAGCTTCATCATCCACCGCCATAATATCCTTGATCCACTGAGCGGAATCCACTGCACGAACAATCGCCTGCTTATAATCGGATGAATCCGTACCACCGTACTGGTAATTTCCTGCATTCACCTGAATCACATTTGCGTCACCCAGCTCCCATGTCACTGCTCTTTTTTCAAAATTTTCCGGTGCAAATATCGCCGTTACAATCTGCGGAGCGCTGATTTCCATTTTCTCCCTTGGCGCCCTTCGATTGCCGGACAAAACTCTGGTTACCGTAAATTTCAAGTGTTCCTGATTCAACTGAATATTCTCAATTGGCATCTGTGTCCGGTCTTTTATCTGAAATGTAACCGGAATCCTGCAATTCGCTGTGACCGGTTTCCCTTCAAAACTGGCTGTCGCTCTTGTTTTTGCAGTGAGGACAGCAAGACCACCTTGTGTGCCGTTTCCATAGACGGTATCTGCAATCGGATAGCGATATCCATTTTCCCTCTGCTCCTTCTCGACATGTTCAACAATGTCTTTAAAAAAGTCCGCTTGAAGATTCAATTCGATGGACGCACTCTGATTCGTGTAGCCTTCGTTGTCCTCGTCTGCATTCTTTTTTAGATTTAGAAGATTGCTGTCATCCACGCTCCATGCCACTCGGCTATCTGCAACATCATTATTCTTATCTACGATCGCATGGAAAGTTACATCCTGCACTTCAGTTCCTTGCTCTAACGCTCCGTTCACATATCTTGCTAACAGTTTACCGGCACTGTTTCGCACTTCCGTCACAATTGACGGATTTCTTCTATCTCCGCTTCTTTCCTGCACAACCTTAAATACAAACTCTTCCGGTTCTACACGGATTTCTGCAGCAACCTTTTTATAAACTGCCGAGAGTTCTGTATCATGTTCCGGCATTACAAATGTATAGGAGCCACCGGTCTGATAAGACATATCCACCCGTTTGCCAAATCTGTTCGTATATGTCGGGACTCCCTCCATCTGATATTTTTCACATTCTGTATTGTTGGGAGCTGTTACAACTGTTACCACGTCTCCGGCTGCCACTGCCCCTCGATGGGATTTATCTAGATCTTTGCTGTACGCCGACTCTCCGCGCGCTGTCAATGCAGCCACGTCATAATAATGCTCAACATTTGCAGCTGTATCGATCTGCAGAACCGAAACCAGGTATCCTCGTGTCGGTCGTCCCACGGAATTCGGTGCGAAATGATCCGGTGCACAGACCATCTCCTGCACAGCTTCCTCTGTATCGATCAAATGCAGAACACCCTCCTCTAATTGCTTGAGAACTTGAAATGTAATAAAGAACGAATTTACAGAACTTGAGACAATTACTTCACATAGCATGGACAATAAACATTATCATTTGTTCATAGATTTCAATAATAAGTATGATAGAAATAAGTAAAACCTTGACGTTTATTTGAAAAAATTTTTTTATTTAATATATTTTGGTCAAAAAAGCAACTTAGTGATGGACGAAACCGATAAGAATATCAACTGAACCAATTGGCGTAGAAACCCAACTACAAAACTATGTATACTTGAGACATAATTTCTTTTATATGGTCAAAATATTGCAAAAATAATAAGCCAGGTTTCCCTGGCCTATTTATTTTTCGGATCAATTTTTTTAATTTTAGTATGTATTCGTTCATTTGGGCACCTGCCGTATCCATTTACATAATGATTTACTGTAGATACCCATTCACAGTTACATCCAGGAACTCTACATTTCCAAATTGCTTTCATTGAACTTCCAGCCGTAATCTGTGAAAACGGAAAAACATTTTTTTCGGAATATTCTTCTTCACATTCCGGATATAGTATATAAAGTGGCGCTAGTTTTCCTGCACATATGGGACAGATTTCTTCGTTTGGTTTTAAACTTGCAGGTTTTTTATCAAAATAAAAATTATGTGTTTTACAATACAGTCGGATTTTTTCATGTGAATTAGAGCACACTAATTCTAATCTTACTTTATTAATCTCATCTATCCAGTATTCACATATATTAGGTATTTTGTCTTTGAGCAATTTAATACTTCCATTATGTATTTTTGTTCTTTTCATTCCTTCTGATATGCATTCCGGACAGTAACATTTACATGGTTGACGTGTTATTTGATCTGCACTTCTCCTATATTTTTTATTATGTATTTTACAAAATAGCATCACATATGTTTTTGTACCTGCACCAATTTCTTCTGGTTTCTTTTCATTTTGTTCAAAATCCCAATAATCATATATTTCCGGACAAGTGTCAATCAGTGTTCTCCTAGGTTTATTCATTCTGTTTCCATCCTTTACATTTTGGACATTTTCTTTGCCCTCTGATTCGGGTATTTATTTTGGCCTTCCACTCCTTTCCACACAGGTGACAATACCAATATACCTCTTTCCCAGATTCTCTTCCTATGTGCGCTGGATCCATCTCATTTTTTTCAAAAGACCAATCTTGTACTATTTCAGGATATAAATGAGCGATGCTATCTTCGTACCTACAAATACTGGTTGCCGTATCTCTACAATACGGACAAGGTTCTTTGTATGAACTCCATGCCCTAACCGTCATCTGATATCTATGATTGCATTTTGGACATCTAAAATGGGCAACTTTCTCTGTCCCAGAGGTAATTTTATTTGGATCTATTGTATTCATGTCCCAATCCCAGTAATTAGCAGCCTCTGGTTTCTCGGCAAAAAAATTATTAGTTTCATTTACCTTCTTTTTCGTACAATACGAACATATCGAGCCTTTAGTACGTACAAATGGATATGCCTTATATGTTGAATTACATTTTGGGCACTTCCACCAGATAGGTATATATCCATCATATCTGACTTTTGACAAATCAATACCTGCATTTGCTTCTGTATTTATCTCATCTTTCCATTCTTCCACATCTAAAACACTTGTTCCTGGCGGATAAATTAGTATTTTTCTTTCTCTATTCATTTGTTTCCTTCCTTTGCAAATCCGCTAACAATGAGGTGCCCAATTTACTCAAGTCAAAATTTAAATCTTCATATTCAAACTCCTCTTCTTCTGACATTAAAGATAATGCTGATTCAATCATGATATCGTCCGCAAGATTATATGGCTTTTGAGCATTTTCATATCCAATGATTGTTTCTTCAGATTTCGGCACGTTTTCATCAAGATCCTTTTTCACAGGGAAACTTCGGTTTTTCAACAATTCAATCGCACTAACTGCATTTATATTGCATTCTATCCACTGCCGCAAAAAAAGATTCTCTTCTTTCATTCTTTTAGCCTCTCTCAATTTGGCATCGGTTTCTTCATCCATTACCTTCGATTTCAACTTTGAAATTTCAATTTGCAAGTCACTAATCTTCTGAGTCTTCATTCTATCCTTTTGATCCAAATAGGCGATGGCTGCAAGTAATTTTGGTTTGGTATTGTTTTTACGAATAAACTCATGAGCATCAATTGTCTTATATTGTTCCTCTTCAAAACAAGCCTTATCTTCATTTCGTTTTTTATATATGCTATTAAGGATTTTGATTCTATCTGAAATCTCTGGATAACGTTCGAAAACCTTGCGATTAACATCAACCTTATGAATAACGCTTGCATACCGAACTAGATCTGAAATCTTAATCTCACAATCATATTCAATGGCATACTCCTCAAGAATTGACATCAACTGTTTTTCGTCGTATTTTTTTGCTCTTCCCATAATAAATCTTCCTCCATATGCATCTTTGAGGTCTTCAATATCCATTGTTTTCTTTCATTGACCATTCTTTGTAATTCTTTTACTGCAAGTCCGATTTCTTCTAGACGTCCATCTCGTAGTTCCATACGAAATAAGCTTGTTACATAGTCGATTTGCTCTTGAAGCTTTTTATCCTTATTTTTCCGATATTCGTCAGTATCCATTTTATCAGACACGAAATATCTACAATTTTCACAGTCCATATGCATTTTCTTTCACTCTGCCTCATCTGCTCCTGAGTAACACCAACCTCCTGGAACCTTTTCTGGCTTTATTCCCAAATAAGTAAATTTCATTTTCCTTTTATCATCTCCGTACCGTAAGTATCGATATTCTTTCGGCATTCGCTCGTAAGCCATCAAAATATATGAATCAATGTATTCTTTGATATTGCTATAATAATGTTCGGCTGAATAAATTCTTGCATGTCCCATGAATTCCCTCAACAACATCGGATTACAGCCATTAACGACCAGCCCTATGCATGCAATATGTCTTGTATCTCCTGCTCGAATACGGACAAGTTCATTATTATTTAGTACCATTCCACTCCGTTTACTCTCATGGTATTGTTCTAATGTCAAAACAGATATTTTGTATCTCAGAACAAAGATACGATATAATTCATCAAATAGACGGTTCAAATAAATCTTTGTATATACTTTTGCCTCTTCTTCGTTTATACGATTCGCCATGGGCGAATGATATTTTACAGTCCAGAAACATCCATTTGGTTTTTTATCTTCTTTTGTAAGTTCTTCATAGTCTAAAAAGATCTTAGCAATGTCATCTATAATTGCATACTCATAGCAATCATAATCTTTAGACAATCTATAACCGATTCCTCTTCCTCCACCTTTTAAATTGCTCCGCCTAACGGTAATATGATAACCATCGTAATCTTTACGCACAGGATGCTCTGGTAGAACACAAAACTCTGAAACTCTGATTGGTAAAAGCATTGATAAGTGATAGTATGCAAAAACTGGATAAAAATGTAACTTTTCAGCTCTGCTAGCATGTTCCCAAAAAATATCTAAATATTTGCCAAACAAAAAATAACTTTTGAATTCTGCCAGCTCCCGCTTTTTTCCTTTTGATTTTGATATGTAAAATAATTCAATTGTGTCATCATTGAATATATCCGCTATTTCAGACATTCCTGGAAGACTACAGTATTCAAAAAAGTTCGCACACAACGGTTTACTAATCGCATTGACCATTAGGGTTACAATCTTTTCATCAGATTTTTTCGATTTTAAAATATCTGGTTTTTTCATATATTCTGTAGCCACAATGATCTGTTTTATCAACTCCATTGCAAAATACAATGAGCTCAAATGGTACGATCCTAACTGAATAACTGCAAATGCCTTTAAGATATATATTAATGTTTCTCGTTTGTAGGATGGTTTTTTAGAATAGAAGTCTAATTCACTAATTTCAAAGCTAAATGATTTTTTTTCTTTTTCATCATTCAAAATCCATACACTATCTGTAAAATCAGACAGAATCACACCTTCTTGTTTATATGCTGCAAATTTTTCCGCAACAATTTCCTTCACATCATCAGCCAATAAATCATTGATTTTTGTACTTAGAATCACTATGTCATCATTCAAATTTAATTTATACGCACTATTCAGCAAGTAGTTTCACCTCACTATCCATTTTTTGAGTTTTTGTATTTAAGATTTCCACGTATACCTCAACTGGCCCTCCTGATTCTGCAATTGCCTTGAGAACCATCATCAGAGCCGGATAATATTCTGTTTTTATGAGTTCAACACCACGTTTTTTCATGCGTGGAGAACAGTCTTTTGTTTTTTCTGTAATATCAACTATGCGATCTACCAATCGTCCAAATAGCTGCCTTGTATACACTTCATCACCACATCCCATGCAATGTTTGGGTTCAGGCTCCTTACATTTGTGTCCACATGCCATACGAGTACAATATAAATGTCGTTCCTTACCAACGGCAGATCCAGAGACCATACCAGAAAACAATTTACGTACAAAAAACATTGCCTGTTTCTTGTCTTTGTTAATTAATTCAATTAATTTCTTTTCATCTTCTTCAATCTGATTCTGTAAAATGATAGCTAACTTTCCCACCATTTCTACATCGTATGCATCTGTTACTGCTCTAAGTTGAAGAATAGCCTCTGTTTGTGCTTTGACATCTAGTTCCTTATAAGCGTAACCAGCTCCAGCTTCAAGAACCTTAATTAACTGCGCCGATCCAATCCCTCGTTTCATTATCTCCAGCAGAACTTCATCTGTATTCAATTCATCCATTTTACAATCCAAATAGTACCACGTGCTCTCAGACATATTTCCCACATCACTTTTATGCGATCTCGCCAGACCTGGGACCAGATAGTACATCTTCGAATCATATACAGTCTGAGAGATATCTGCCAATTCCTGCATAAATCTCTTGTTTATGCTTCTTGTAGATAAGGATTTTGGACTACCACCATTTAGTCGTTTAACATTTTCTCCTAACAGGTCTACGAGATTTCGATAATTTAATGTGATTTTCTTTGGAATAAATTCAGATTCTGGATTATAAAAATGTTGTAATGCGTTTATCGCCAAAATTGTTCCATAAATTTGTCGATATTCATTCGGTACAGTAAAACGCAAATTATCAACATCCCTATGTCTATTTTTCTTTGGTTTATATCCGATACGGTCAAACTTTTCTTCCAGTAAATAAACATATTTTTCTGCCTCTGCTTTTGTAAGTTCTCCTTTTTTCAAAGCGCATTCTAGATCTTCCGGCGAACCTATTATGCCTGAAACCGGAATAGATTTAATATCTCCAACTCTATGAGCGCATAGGAATAGTGTTGCTAATATCAACCAACGGTTGGCAGCACTCTTATCTTGCAGTGATTTTTTTATTAGTTCCGGTGTATATTTCGGATTAAATACAAGGATTGCAAGATTTATGTAATCTTCCAACTGCATTACATCATCCATTTTCTTCTGTTTCTTCTGTATAATCTTCACATCTGTCAGCTTATTATTTCTATGAAGATTCTTTAGTAATTTGCCAAACAGACTTCTTTCTTCGCTGGCTTCCTCACCCAATTTCGACTGTACAACTTCAATATCATGAAAAGAGTACTCTTCCAGATTTTTTTCCGGAATCAAATTCAAAACCAAACGCTTGTATCTACCAACCCATATTTTCATTTTCGGACATTTTTCTAAAATGTACTTTCGTGTTTCTTCCGGTATTTTACACTCCACCATCATGCGTTCCAGAGTCTCATATTCTTCATCATACCAATGTTGAACCGCTTCTCTTTGCTGCTTTAATAATTCAGAAGAACTCCTGCAGTATGCTATTTGTTCTTTTTCTAAAATTGGATGACCATGCAATCTATTATCTTTTATGTTAACCATCTCCCTCAATCGATTTAAATACTTCTTCTGCCAGAAAAGTTCCATGAATTTTTACAACATGTTTATACATTGTTCGGAACTTGCCCTTATTACGAAGATATGTTGCGGATGACTGCGGCGACTTATCACCTCTCCAATACATTAATTTCTGTAAAACATCACTTCCCTTTTCTGATAAAACAATCTGTACAGAGAAGAAGTGGCGCATAATATGAGGAATCATTTGCGCAGTC
This sequence comes from Lachnospiraceae bacterium, assembly GCA_017435025.1. Next base: position 27,117 of record JAFSFU010000187.1, read on the forward strand.
AGCATCATATCCGCA
>JAFSFU010000188.1 GCA_017435025.1 Lachnospiraceae bacterium
GGAATTCAGGAAGGTGATACCGTTCGTATGTACGGCCTGGTATTCGATTACTATAAATAGATTTACAGAGGAGAATTCATATATGACAAGCAAGCAGAGATCTTATTTAAAAGGCCTTGCAATGACTATGGATCCGATCCTTCAGATTGGTAAATCCAGTCTCACTCCAGAGCTTACACAGGCTGTTGATGAGGCACTGGAGGCCAGAGAGCTGATCAAGATCCATGTATTAAAGAACTGCCTCGACGATGCAAAAGAACTTGGAATCGTACTCAGCGAGCGTACACGTTCCCAGGTGGTACAGGTAATCGGAAAGATGATCGTACTTTATCGTCCGGCAAAAGAAGAAAACAAACGTAAAATCGTACTTCCGTAATATAAAGGAGCTGTTCTATGAAACGGATTGGTATTATGGGCGGTACCTTTGATCCTGTTCACAATGGTCATCTGCTTCTGGGAAAACAGGCGTATGAAGAATTTGATCTGGATGAGATCTGGTACATGCCGTCCCACATCCCGCCGCACAAAAAGGATCATAAAATTACAGGTGCCGAGGATCGTCTTGCTATGCTGAGACTGGCTTTAAAAGGCATTCCATACTGTATCGTTTCTGAATTCGAAATGGAAAGAGATGGAAATACTTATACCGCACATACTCTGGAGCTTCTCCATGAAGAATATCCGGAGTATCAGTTCTATTTTATTATCGGAGCCGATTCACTTTTCCAGATTGAACGCTGGTATCATCCGGAAAAGGTTATGGCACTGACAACTTTATTGGTGTCCGGAAGAGAATACGAAAGTGCAGAACGAAGCTTTGATGATCAGATTGAATATCTGAAAGAAAAATACAATGCAAAAATCTATCCGATGCATAACGAAGAAGTGGATATTGCATCGGCTGATATTCGCAGACGTGTATCTGATAGAAAAGATATTTTGAAAGATGTCCCATCATCGGTGGCAGAATACATCGAAAAACGCGGATTATATCAATAGAACAGTATAAGAATTATGGATAATCAAGTATTAGAAATCAGAAAAAATTTAAAGAAAAAGTTGGATCCGTTCCGTTTTGAGCATACCTTGGGGGTAACTTATACCTGCCAGGCTCTTGCCATGCGTTATGAATATGATCTAAAGAAAGCAGGTCTTGCAGGTCTGTTACATGACTGTGCAAAACGATTCGATAACGAAACAATGTTGGCAAAATGTTTAAAAAGGAATATCCCCGTTACGGACAGTGAAATCCGTGACCCATCTTTGCTCCATGCAAAACTTGGTGCATTTTATGCCCAGGAAAAGTATGGAGTAGAAGATAAAGAAATCTTAAATGCCATTGCATGTCACACAACGGGACGCAGCAATATGACCTTATTGGATAAAATCCTGTATGTAGCTGACTACATTGAACCAAATCGTTATAAAGCTTCTGAACTTCCGGCAATGCGTAAGCTGGCATTTGAAGATCTGGACCTGGCTTGTCTTTCCATCATGGAAAGTATTTTAAAATATCTGGAATCAACCAATTGCCCAATTGATCCGATCACGGTTGAAGCATGTGAAGATATGCGCCGTGTGGTTGCAGAAAAGGAGGAAACGAACTTTGAATCAGTCAAAAGAAATGGTAAAAATCGCCGTACACGCTCTCGAAGAGAAAAAAGGCGAAGATATTAAGATCATTGATATCAATGGTGTATCTGTAATTGCAGATTATTTTGTTCTTGCAAGTGCGTCCAATACAAACCAGCTTCAGGCTCTTGTAGACAGTGTGGAAGAAGAACTTTTTAAAGCTGGTTACGAATGCAGACAGAAAGAAGGAAATCTCACTTCTACATGGATGTTAATGGATTACAACGATGTTATTGTTCATGTATTCTCCCAGGAGGACAGATTATTCTATGATCTTGAGAGAATCTGGAGAGACGGTAAAGTTCTGGAATCCGTAGATGAACTGTAAACCGTTACGGACCATTTTAATATAATAATAATATAACCAAACGGCTGTATACACCCACCCAGGGCGATACAGCCGTTTATTATTGCTATAATATAGTTATATGGATTATTTCTTTAAAATTTCTTTAAATAAACTGTATCATTTCCGCAATACGCACGATTACCGGAATACTTACTACCGATAATAAGGTAGAAATAATTACCGTTTCAACAGCATATGAATAGTCACTATCATATAACTGTGCGTATACAGCTACGTTAGAGCCGGTTGGGCAAGCAGATACGATCAATATAGCAAGTTTCATTTCTGCAAACTCTGCAGGCAGGAACCACAAGACTGCCATTGATACAAGCGGTATCACGAAAAGTCGAACAGCAGAAAGCAAGTATAACTTTCCTTTTCGAAACATTGCGGCAGGGTTCGTCTGGGCAAGATAGATGCCGATGGTAAACATAGCAATCGGTGTATTCAAACCGGAAATATATTGGATGCTCTTATAGAGCAGATCCGGCATTGGAATTCTTGTAAGGAAGAAAAAGAGTCCGATAATTACTGCAATCATAAAAGGAGCAGTGAACAGTCGTTTCGGAGATGGAAGATAAACTTTCCAGGATTTTTTCTCATTTCCAACCGTTGGTTTCGCAGTCAAAAGTGCAACACCGTAAGACCACTGAAGAAGATTTACGAAAGCAATAAAAGCCGCGATATAAAATACAGCTCCATTACTGAGCGTTGCTACGATCAATGGGATTCCGAAAAAACCGGGATTTGAAAAGGAAGATGCAAAATTAAGGATAGCATCTTTGGAGAAGAACGCTCTTGAAATCACCAGTGAAATCGCCATAACCACCGCAGCAGCAAGAGAGCTGTATAGCAGTCCCATCAATCGCTCTGTCGAATATTCCACAAGAAAACTGCTTATAATTACACACGGAAGAGAAAGATAGATCAAGATGTTGCTGAGAGTTTTGCATCCTTCCATCGTAATCTTTTTTGTACGGAAACAGACATATCCGACTCCCGCCAAAAGAAACATGATCAAAACCTGTTGTATCAATAATTGTGTCATTGGAAATCTCCATTTCTATTATTATAAATTGTACTCTCCGTAGACTAACGCATCATACGGAATAAGCCGATCACTTTACCAAGAATCTGAACATCATCCAGTATAATCGGTTCCATAGAAGAATTTTCCGGTTGCAAACGAATATATCCATTCTCTTTATAGAACGTCTTAACTGTTGCAGAATCATCTACAAGAGCAACGACCATTTCACCATTGGAAGCCGTTGACTCTCTCGCAACGATCACACGGTCACCGTTAAATATACCGGCTTCGATCATGCTGTCACCTTTAACTTTCAGCATAAAAACTTCTTTATTTGGAAGCATCTCAACCGGAATCGGCATATAATCTTCGATATTTTCCTCTGCAAGAATCGGTGCACCGGCAGCAACAGTACCAATAATCGGTACCTGTACCATTTCTCGTCTTGTCAGAGCAAAATCATCATCCAAAATTTCAATCGTACGCGGCTTTGTAGGATCTCTTCTGATAAACCCATTCTTTTCAAGGGTTTCCAAATGTGAATGCACAGAAGACGTAGATTTTAAATGAACGGCTTCACAAATTTCACGAACAGCCGGCGGATAACCTTTTGATAAGATCGTATCTTTAATATACTCCAAAATTTCTCTCTGTTTATCTGTAATTTTACCTTTACTCATTCATATCCTCCCTAAACCAATAAAACCATACCGACTTATTTGATATGTATTATGTAAATATACTAACATATGTTCGATAAAAAAGCAAACCTTTGTTCGAAAAAATGTTCGATTGCAGTTGACAAACACATGTTCTGGTGATAATATTATCTCAGAACAAATGTTCGCGAACGTATTTTCGAATGCGACAGGAGGAATCTATATATGAAGAAATACTTATTGATGTTAATAATTTATGTTGTAGTATTGTCCTGTTTTTTTGGTAAAACACTTGTAATGGCAAAATCTGCAGATGATGATCTTGTAACGTACAATCGGTACTATACAGATATTAAAATCGAAAAAGGTGACACACTTTGGTCTATCGCAAAAACCTATAATAAGAATTCCAATATGGAAATTCGAGAATATATAAAAGAAGTAAAACAGATGAATTCTATGATTGGCGATTCTATTGAAGCAGGTGACAACCTTACAATTGTATATTTTGCAGAAAAGCCGATTGTTCAGTAAAGTTTTGCAAAATGTGTATGAAGAGAATATAAAACAAGAAATAGGAAAGACTTTGTTTTGTATAAGGCAACAATGTCTTTCCTATTTTTATCAATTCACTAATATATTAAATTTTTTTCATTCCTAATTGCCAAAAAGCTACAGCGCTTGCAGCAGCGACATTTAAAGAATCAACGCCGTGCGTCATTGGAATTTTTACAGTGTAATCGCAATCTGCGATCGTTTTCTCAGCGAGACCATCGCCTTCCGTTCCGAGAATAATTGCAACTTTATCTTCATGCATAAGATTGGGATCATCAATCGAAACAGAATGATCACTGAGTGCCATGGCTGCTGTCTTAAAACCAAGTCTCTTTAGCTCATTTAAACCGTCTTCCGGCCAAGATGTTTCCTTCCCTCCAATATATGTCCACGGAACCTGAAAGACAGTTCCCATACTTACTCTGGAAGATCTTCTGTACAAAGGATCACTGCACGCAGGCGTCAGTAATACTGCATCCATATTCAGTGCAGCAGCAGAACGGAAAATAGCTCCGACATTCGTTGGATTTACCACATTCTCCAAAACAGCAATTCTTTTGGCCTCTGCACAAACTGTTTCTACTGACGGATATTTTTTCCTTTTCATCACACAAAGAGCTCCTCTGGTTAATTGAAAACCGGTTAATTTTGTAAGCACCTCAAGTTCAGCGACATATACAGGAATATCGGGACAGCGTTCGATGATATGCTTTGCCTCACCTTCAATATGTTTTGGCTCAAGTAATAAAGATACAGGCTTACAGCCGGCATCTAAGGCTCTTTCAATTACTTTTGGACTTTCGGCAATGAAAAGCCCTCCA
>JAFSFU010000189.1 GCA_017435025.1 Lachnospiraceae bacterium
CCGCCAGCGCGCCCTGATAGAACTTCATGCCCGCTTTGGCGATAACCTGAACCTGCTCCATCTTCTCTGTCAACTGTGCAACTTCGCTCTCCATCGCACCGATAATTCCGATCATTTATCAATAAACCTCCGTCTCCGGTAATATTTCATCACTTCAATGGATACAGTATATCACAACCTTTATGAAATGGCAAATTTTGTTTGAACAAAATCAAAGAATAACGCACATTTTTGAAAAATCGGGTGCAACTTTAACCGTAGTGTGGTATACTTAAATACCATAAAATAATTTCGGAGGTTTGAATCATGGTAGAATACAAGACAAAAGGAACCTGTTCAAGAGCGATCCAGTTTGAGGTAGAGGATAATGTGATCACTTCCTGCCGTTTCGTCGGCGGTTGCATGGGCAACACCCAGGGCGTTGCACGTCTGGTTGAAGGAATGAAAGTAGACGATGCTATCGCAAAGCTGTCCGGCATCGACTGCGGCGGCCGCGGAACCTCATGTCCCGATCAGCTGGCCAGAGCACTGACTCAGTATAAGGCAGCGAATTAATCTCTTTGATTTTGGAGTATATCATATGAAAAAGATCATTTTAACCGGCGGTGGCACCGCCGGGCATGTAACTCCGAATCTGGCACTGCTGCCCGAACTGCACCGCAGAGGCTACTCCGTTCAGTATATCGGCTCAAAGACCGGTATTGAGAAGGAGCTGATCACTCAGGCTGGCGTTACTTATCACGAAATCTCTTCCGGTAAGCTTCGCCGTTACTTTAGTCTCCAGAACTTCACAGATCCCTTCCGCGTTCTGGCCGGATTTGCCCAGGCGAAACGACTGCTACAGCGCGAAAAACCGGATGTGGTATTTTCCAAGGGCGGTTTTGTAGCTGTTCCTGTGGTGCTGGCAGCAAAAACACTGCACATTCCCACTATCATCCATGAGTCCGATATGACTCCCGGTCTTGCAAACAAGCTGTGTATCCCATCTGCCAGAAAGGTATGCTGTAATTTCCCTGAGACCCTGAATTACCTTCCCGCCGAGAAGGCTGTTCTTACCGGTTCTCCGATCCGCTGCGAACTGATGAGCGGTGATAGACTCTCCGGTCTGAACTTTACCGGTCTTTCCTCCGGGAAACCGGTCCTGCTGATCATCGGCGGTAGCATGGGGTCCGTTAAAGTGAATACTGCTGTGCGCAGTATCCTGCCCCAACTGCTGGAAACCTTTCAGGTCATCCATCTATGCGGCAAGGGAAATCTTGACGAAAGTATCAAGTTCCCAGGCTATGTGCAGTACGAATATATCGGCGCCGAGCTGAAGGATCTGTTCGCCTTGGCGGATATCGTGGTTTCCCGCGCCGGAGCAAATGCGATCTGCGAGCTGCTGGCGCTTCACAAACCCACCCTGCTGATCCCGCTGTCAGCTGCTGCCAGCCGTGGAGATCAGATTTTAAACGCAAAATCCTTCGCAAAGCAGGGCTTTTCCGCCATGCTTGAGGAAGAGGAGATCACCGACGATGTCCTCCTTGCACGGATACTTGAGATATACACAAATCGCCAGACATATATTCAAGCAATGGAAAACAGTTTCCAAAGTGACGCCGTGGGGATCATTTGCGGTCTGTTAGATGATGCCTGCCGGAAATAGTCCATTCCCTTTAACGAAAGGGGCTGTCGGGAAATAGATAGTCCAAAAACGGGGAGGCTGTGACTCACTTGAGTTCCAGCCTCTCCGAAATTTTTTTCTAAAAAAGAGAAAAAAGATGGCTAACGACAACCATCTTTCCTCCGTTACATGTTATAATGTAACTATGCCAAACAACAATTATTATAACGACTTTTTCGATTTAGGTCAACAGAAAATTAACTTTAGTTTCTTCGAATTGCATTTGCCCGATGACGATCCTGTCTACACCCTTAAGAAAGTGATGGAGGAGATGGATTTTTCGAGCCTGACGGCCCGGTATTCAAACAAGGGAAGAAGCGGGTACCATCCAATCATGATGTATGCTCTGGTTACCTACGCAAACATGCGCGGCATCCGTGCTGTTGACCGTATTGTAGAATTGTGTGAAAGAGACCTGGCCTTTATCTGGCTTGCCAAAGGCCAAAAGCCTAAACGGGATGCGTTTTACGAGTTCAAAGGCGAAAAGCTTACTCCTGAGATACTGGATGACCTTCATTACCAGTTCCTGCGCCGCTTGGAAAAGGAAGGGCTGATCACGCTGAAAGAACTGTTCATTGACGGCACCAAGATAGAGGCTAATGCCAACCGCTATACATTTGTATGGCGTGGCTCTGTCAACTATCATCTGGCAGGACTGCTCGATACCATAGATTCCCTTTATCAAACATACAATACATTTCTGTCTGAAAATGGATATGATGTCAAATATGAGCTGGGGAATGCCCGGATGTTCATCATCGAGGGAATGGACAAGGTTCGGGAAATCATCGAAAAAAACCGTTCAAGAAAGCTTACGAAGCATAAAAAGCTGTCCAATAACACCCTGATCGAGATTGATGCCTGTTCTCCACTGGAGATACTGAAGCTGCAGACCAATCTTACAAAGATCGCAAACGGCGAAGGGATCTCCTTTGTGACCGGAAAAGGAAAGCAAAAGCCCCGGATCCAGCAGCTTTATGAGGAGCTGGAGAACTGCGGCCAGCGGCTGATGCAGTATAAAGAGTGCTTTGAAATCATGGGAAAGGATCGTAACAGCTACTCCAAGACGGATGTGGAAGCTACCTTCATGCGGATGAAAGACGATCATATGCTCAACGGTCAGTTAAAGCCCGCATACAACGTGCAGATCGCCGTGGAGAATTACTTCATCATCCACAGCCATATCAGCAGCGACCGGACAGACTATAATACCCTGATCCCGGTATTGGAAAAGCATAAAGCTGCGTTTGGCAGTTATCCGGAAGCGGCTACCGCTGACAGCGGCTACTGCAGCGAGAAAAATCTGCTGTTCCTAAAAGAAAACCGTATTACCGGATATATCAAGCTGCAGGATCATGAGCAGAGAAAAACCCGGGCTTACGCAGAAGATATCGGAAAGTATTACAACATGAAGCGCGAGACCTTCGAGGATGAGGTTTATTACGTGTGTCATGACGGGCGGGAGCTTCACCGTATCCGCACTGAAACAAAAAAGCAGGACGGATACGAACAGACCTTTGAAGTGTATGGCTGTGCAGACTGCAGCGAATGCCCGCACAAGGCAAAATGCCTGTATAAGTACAACGAGGAAAGAGATGCCGATAAGAACAAAGTCATGAAGATCAATGAGCAGTGGGAGGATCTGAAAGAAGAAACCCACGCGAACATCCTGAGCGAAAAAGGGATACTGAACCGCCAGATCCGTTCCATCCAGACAGAAGGCCACTTCGGAGACATCAAGGAAAATGAGGACTTCCGCAGATTTAACTATCGCTCTTCAGAAAAGGTATATAAGGAGTTCATGTTGTATGCCATCGGCCGGAATCTGAATAAATACCATCGTTTTCTTCATGGAAAAATCCAGAAATTCGAAGGGAAAAAGGAACAGACAGCCGCATAGAAAAAATGTGCTAATCTGCCGCCATAGGTTTATTAAATGCGCCCTAAAATAAGGAATCTGTTCAGGGGAAACGGTTAAAAAGGACTCCCGCAAAATCGCAATGTATGTAAAACATTGGTTTTTGCGGGAGTCCTTTCTTTAGGAGCAGACATGGTTAAATTTTCGCATTAACCGACAGCCCCTTTGTGATTATGCATCTTTATAACTATTTTAAGTATACTTCAATTTTATAATACTTTCCGGATTCATAGGGCAGAAGGTTGTCTTTCGTCTCTTCTCCATTAACGAGAATACGAGCCAGCACTCCTTCACCTTCCCCATCCTGTCGATAAGTAATTTCATATCGGCACTCACGGAAAACTTTTGTAATTGAACACTCCTCCCAGTCAGGTGGCAGACAGGGTTCTAATCTCAAGCCTTCCATCGTAGGAACAAGGCCGTACATATAGCGGATCATCGTTCGAATGAAACACTGGGCCGTCGCGGTTCTCCAGCTCTGTCCGGGTGTTCCCGCTCGATAACCGGATTTTTCCGTATGATAAAAGTTGTACAGAATATACGGCTCTCCATAAGTGACAGAATACTTGTGATTCCATGGCAACAGCTTTTCCAGAGACATCTGCAGCTGCTC
>JAFSFU010000190.1 GCA_017435025.1 Lachnospiraceae bacterium
TACTACTTCGATGAAGATTCCAAAGTGGCGATTAAAGGTAAGGAAACCATTGAGGAAGGCGATGGCACTGTTTCCACATTCTATTTTAATGAAGGAAGCTATGCAGGTCGCGGTGTTACCGGCGTAAAGGATGGTTATCTGTATTACATGGGTAAACGTCAGGAGGCAGACGAAGAAGCAAAGTATGAAGCGATTACAATCGAATCCGGTAAGACTTATGTTGTAAATAAGAATGGTAAGGTTGTTAAGAACAAGTCTGTAAAAGATGACGATGGAACCAAATATACAGTAAATAGTGCCGGCCTTTTAACTCATGTAGATGGCGAATCGGCTAGCGGCGAGAAATTCAATGATCCGATTGAGCCGGAGTTCGTTGAGTGGGATTGGTAAAGAGAATCAATATTTAACTCAGTAATTATATAACAAAAATCGGTGTACAAAGATAGCTTCGTTTTCGAAGTTCATCCGTGCGCTTATAAGCAACTGCTCTCGCAACTCGTCCCTTTGGGACTCAAACAGTGCTCCGCAGTTGCAGCTAGCACAGATGAACTTTGCGAAAGCCTCGCAATCATCTTTGGTACGCCGATTTTTGCTGTATAATACTGAATCAAATATCTTTATATAATTACTACACCATACTTGTGTTTATGTGCATTTTGTTAAGATTTTTTAATTGGGGAAGATAAAAAGGACCATCTAATGGAAAAACGCTCATTCTGTAAATGAGCGTTTTTCTATATATGGCTTTTTATTTACTCAATTAAATATCACCTTAAATCTCCACACCGTCGATCAGCACGTGTTTTACCTCGCCCTGAACTGTGAATGGAGAACCGTCGATCACAACGATATCAGCATCCTTGCCAACCTCCAGGGAACCAACACGGTCAGCAACACCGAGGTGCTCTGCCGGATGGATTGTGATGGCACGGAGGGCATCGTACTCGTCCATACCGGCCTGGATTGCAAAACCTGCACAGAGCGGGAGAGAATCAAGCGGAGTGAACGGAGCATCTGTGATGATGGAAACATGGCAGCCTGCGTTTGCAAGGATGCCCGGTGTTTCCCATGTGATGTTCTGGAGCTCAAATTTTGTTGCATGGCCGAATGTCGGACCAACTGCCAACGGAACGTTTGCCTCAACCAGTTCATCTACGATCAGGTGACCTTCCGTCACGTGCTCGAGAGTCAGGTTTACACCAAACTCTTTTGCAATGCGGATCGCTGTCAGAGAGTCATTTGCCTGATGAGCATGAGCTTTTAATGGGATCTCTTTATTGAGAACCGGGATCAGAGCTTCGGATTTTTCATCGTATGCCGGCATCTTGGACGGATCGCCTGCAGCAGCATCTAACTGAGCTTTGTAAAGCTGTGCTTTCTTTAAAGCGATGCGGATATTTGCAGCAGTTGTCATACGGCTGGAGATACCTTTTTTCTCATAGCAGCGTTTCGGGTTTTCACCGAATGCACATTTCATAGCAACCGGATTTTTTACCAGCATGTCGTCCACGCATCTGCCTACAGATTTGATCACGCAGAAAGTACCACCGATGGCGTTGGCACTGCCTGGGCCTGTTGCGAAACAGGTAACACCGGCTTTTGCAGCTTCCAGAAGACACGGATCCATCGGCTGGATACCGTCAAGACCGCGAACCTGCGGAGTTACCGGGCTTCCTAATTCATTATAATCCGTTCCTTCATAACCGATACCATGGCCTGCCATACCTGTGTGGCAGTGTGCTTCAACGAAGCCCGGGTATACATGGAGACCTGTCGCATCGATCACTTCTGCGTCTTCTGCGTTCAGATTTTCACCGATTTCTACGATTTTACCATTGTCAACAAGGATATCAGCTACGAAAGCATCTCTTGCGACTGCTGTGTGCAGAGTACCGTTTTTAATACAGATCATTGTACTCATCCTCCTTATAAATAAGGCTGTCACCAATTGAAATTCAACTTGTGACAGCCCTTTTGTTATTTATTAGATTGCCTTACCGTCGATAAGAACGTATTTAGCTTTACCTTCTACTGTGAACGGGCAGCCTTCCATAATAACGATATCAGCGTCTTTGCCTTCCTCAAGGGAACCTACGCGATCAGCAACACCGATGTGCTCAGCCGGGTTGATTGTGATAGCGCGGAGAGCGTCGAACTCGTCCATACCAGCTTTGATCGCAAAGCCTGCGCATAACGGAAGGTGGTGAAGCGGGATAACCGGAGCGTCAGTGATGATGGAAACGTGGCAGCCTGCTTTTGCAAGGATACCCGGTGTCTCCCAGCACTTGTACTGAAGCTCAAATTTTGTGGAGTGACCGAATGTCGGACCAACTGCTAACGGCTTATTAGCTTCAACCAGCTCGTCAACGATCAGGTGACCTTCTGTTACATGCTCAAGAGTAACATCAACGTCGAACTCTTTTGCAATGCGGAGAGCTGTGAGGATATCATTTGCCTGATGTGCATGAGCCTTTAACGGGATCTCTTTGTTGAGAACCGGAATTAAAGCTTCGGATTTCTCATCGTAAGCCGGAAGTTTGGAAACATCTTCGCCAGCAGCTTCAACTTTTGCTTTGTAAAGCTGAGCTTTCTTTAATGCGATGCGGAGATCAGCAGCAGTTGTCATACGGCTGGAGATACCCATTGATTTGTAGCAGCGTTTCGGGTTCTCACCGAATGCGCATTTCATAGCTACCGGATATTTTACGATCATCTTATCTACACAGTTGCCGGTTGGTTTGATAGCAACGAATGTACCGCCAAGTACGTTGGAGGAGCCTGGGCCTGTTGCGAAGCAAGTAACACCAGCTTTAGCAGCCTGCTTCATAGTAACATCCATCGGATTGATACCGTCGATGGAACGAAGGTGCGGAGTTACCGGCTCGTTGTACTCATTATAGTCCTGTCCTTCATAACCGATACCGTGGCCGTCAAGACCTGTATGGCAGTGAGCATCGATGAAGCCCGGATATACGTTAAGGCCAGTAGCATCGATCACTTCTGCGCCTTCTGCACATAAGTTTTCACCGATTTTTGCAATTTTGCCGTTGTCAACAAGGATATCAGCTACGAAAGCTTCTCTTGTTACCGCTGTATGCAGGTTACCATTTTTAATTAAGATCATGGAAAAATTCCTCCTTTATAATTGTTCGGCCCTGATCGGGGACCGAGAATGTTCACAGATATATGATAGCTGTTTTGATGAAAAAAAGCAAGATATTCTTGGGATTCTATGTGAAAATCTTACAAAAAGTTATTTGGAAACCACGTTGATCGGACTGCCGCTTAAGTATGCTTTGATGTTGCCGTCCAGAATGGATACCAGTCTCTGACGGGTTTCCAGTCCTTTCCAACCCATGTGAGGAGTAAGAATCACATTGTCCAATGTGTACAGTGGATTATCAGCTACCGGCGGTTCTGTCTCCTGGACATCCAGACCTGCGCCTGCGATCACATGCTCCTGAAGGGCTTTGATCAGAGCTGGTTCATCCACCAGCGCACCGCGGGAGGTGTTGATCAGGAAAGCGGTCGGTTTCATCATTGCCAGAGTCTCTTCGTTGATAATGTGTTTTGTCTGCGGAGTCAACGGACAGTGCAGAGATACATAATCGCTGGATCTCAGCAGGGTTTCCAGATCCACATAACGGATACCGTCCTCATCCTCTCGCGGTGTTCTTGTATAAACAAGAATATTCATATCCAGAGCCTTTGCCACCTTGATCACGGAGCGGCCGATGTTGCCTGCACCGATGATGCCGAGGGTTTTATCATTTACCTCCACATGCGGAACCTGCAGATTCTTTGTGAAATTGTCGCGGTTTCCATTCGCCAGCATCTTCATCTGGGTCTGCATGGTAGAACTTAAGTTGAGGATCATCATAATGGTTGTATGGGCTACACGCTGGGAGCTGTAAGCCGGAATATTGCATACGAGGATGCCTTTTTCCTTTGCGGCATTCAGATCCAGGTTGTTGTATCCGGTGCCTGCCTCACAGATCAGTTTTACGGATTCCGGAAACTGACGGATCAGATCACCGCTCACCGGCATTTCTTTTGTCACAATGATATCTGCATCCTGAATACGGGACAGCAGCTCCTCCGGAGTAGTGTCATCGTATACTACAACCTCATCAGAAAGCACAGAAAAATCCAGATTTCCGTCGAAATTCATCTTTGCAGCGTTCAGTACAATTGTTTTTGCGTTCATGGGAATCTACCTCCATTGATAAAACTGGGTTCCGTCGCAGCAAGAAACAGGCGACGGTGCGGTTGTAAAGTTCTATGAAAGGGGAGCGGCTAGGCCAGACTCTCCAAAATGTTTTTTAGCAAATCTGCCGGGAGCTGACCCGGAGCAGATGCATGGCCGGCAGTTCCGAAGGTAACTGCGGAGCCGGAAAATGTACCACAGACACGGCTTAATGCACCGAGACGTCCCATGGACATGGTGATCACAGGGGTGTCGGTATGTGTTTGTTTCATGGTTACGGTCGCATCGAGAAGTGTCAGTACGTCCTGTTCGCATTGCGGCATGACGGCATATTTTGCCAGATCTGCTCCTAGCTCCTGCATTCGGCAGAGGGTTTTGACGATCACATCTTTCGATGGTGTTTTGTCAAAATCATGGCAGGAGCCGACGACTTTCATATCGGATTCATGGGCGGAAGCTACCAGAGTGGTCATCACATCATCGCCGCGCGACAATTCCACATCCACCAGATCAGCCAGACCTGTTTGCATTACGGAATAGTTGATGGCTTCGTATTCTTCGGTTTTGATCACAGCCTGACCGCCCTCTAGGGAGGTGCGGATCGTGAACAGAAGCGGGATATCACCAATCCTTTCCCTGAGAAGTTTTAATGCCTCATTTCGCACAGTTTCATCTTGAAAGTTTTTATAAAAATCTGCGCGCCATTCGACCAGATCGCAGGGAACTGTTTGCAGTGTCTCCACGGATCTTTTCAGTGATTCAAGGTTGGAATCGGTCAGTGGAATACAGATCTTTGGGAGTCCTTCTCCCAGTTTCAAGTTTCGTATTTGTATCACAGAGGGCATAAAAGATCCTCCTTCTGACATGTGGTATGAATGCTCACGCATCCGTATAAAGGATGCGAAGTTATCTGTATTCAGTATAATATAGGAGAGAAAGGTCTGTCAATGATGCCTACTGATACAGTTCCGGACGTCGTTTGTCCGGGAAAAAGTGTTTCTTCCAATTCAAGGACGAATCCGCTTCGAAAGTCACCAGTTCCGGCTCATTTTTATAGGAAGAGACGATGACCTCGCCATCCGGTGCAGTCACGAAGATACCGCCGCCGTACCGATCTTCATCCCAAAGATTGCAGCATGCCATGTAAACACAGTTATCATAACTGCGGGCGGGAATGTATTTGTTCCAAATCGCCTTGCGGTTTCCGGCAGCAGACGGTACCGCATGTGGAGCAAAAATAACGGATGTGCCTCGCAGAACCAGAGTCTGAGTGATCTCAGGGAAGTGTGTTTCTACACAGAGCTGGAAACCAATCTTGATTCCACAGGTAAGCGGGTAGACGCGGAGCGAATCGCCGGACTCGAACACTTGGGATTCGCGGTTTCCTAAATGGGTTTTACGGTAGGAACGAACCGTACCATTGGAATAAAAGATACTGTGATTGATATAGAGGCTATCTTCGTCGCGCTCCATAAAACCAACCAGAAGATCTATGTTCCATTGAAAAGCCAGTTCAGAAATCTGTACGCATGGATCAGAGTCCATGGAGATTGCTTGGGAAGATGCCAGTTCTCTGGAATAACCGGTGAGAAAACACTCCGGGAAGCAGAGGGCGGTGCAGCCAAGGGCATGGGCCTCCTGTGCATAACGGGCGATGGTTTCGATATTATGTTGAATATCTGCAGCAGATTTTGCAGAGATCAGACCGAATTTGTACATATAAAACACTCCTATCTATTCCTTATTATAAATCAAGCAACTTCCATTTGCAATTTGATTGCATGTCAGATATAATAGGAAGGAACAAAATATGTGAATGAAATCTGCCGGATCGCAACAGACGATGCAAGGCCTTAAAATGTATTTCAACACGCATCGTGACAGCGTGACCTAAATATGGGTCGTGTTATTTTGTGTTGAAAGAACAGGAAAGGAAGTCTGTCGCGGGTCGGTTTTTATTTTTTTGAGATGTGAGGTATGAAAATATGAAGAAAACGATGATGCTGGCATGTCTGCTCACGGGAATTATGGCAACGGGGTGCGGACAGGCCGAAACGGATACAGCTGTGACAGCCGAAACACAAACCATGTCCTACACGTTCACCGATGATCTTGGTCGTGAAGTGACGGTCGAACAGCCGGAGAGAGTGGCGGCACTTTTAGGAAGTTATGCGGACATGTGGTATTTGGCTGGCGGAGAGGTGGTCGCTTCGGCAGATGATGCGTGGGATGATTTTGACCTGCCAATGAAGGAAGATGCGATCAATCTTGGTATGACGAAAGATCTGAATCTTGAGAAATTGTTTGAGGCGGATCCGGACCTGGTTCTTGCAAGCACCAACACGAAGCAAAACATGGAGTGGCAGGATACGCTGGAATCTGCCGGCATCACAACTGCCTATTTCAATGTTTCTGATTTTGATGATTATCTTCGCGTTTTGAAGATTTTTACGGACATCACCGGCTGTAGCGATCTGTACGAGAAGAATGGCGTTTCCATTCAGGAACAGATGAAGGAAATTGTGGATGAGAGTGAAGGACACATTGCGGAAAATGGAGAACCGCCGAAAGTGCTGGTGATCCGTGCCTCGGCGACCATGATCCTCGCTAAGAACAGCAAGAACAACGTGATGGGCGAGATGCTTCATGCCCTCGGCTGTGAGAATATTGCAGACAGTGATGACTCTCTTCTGGAAAATCTTAGCCTGGAACATAT
Source organism: Lachnospiraceae bacterium (assembly GCA_017435025.1). The sequence goes on from JAFSFU010000190.1 coordinate 6,924, forward strand.
CATGGTGGAGGATCCGGACCATATCTTTATCTGTCAGTTTGGTGATGACGCGGATGCGGTCAAGGCTCATATGGAAGAATTTATCGGTGAGAATCCGGCATGGAGCAATCTGACGGCGGTGCAGGAGGGAAATGTTCACTACATGGATAAGTCTCTTTATACTTTGAAACCGAACGACCGATGGGCAGAAGCCTACGAGAAAGCAGAGGAATTGTTATTCCATGAATAGAGGAAACAGAAACAAATACAAATTTGGCAGAATCATGGCGGCGGCGGTGGTGTTTATGGCGGCTGCCGTTCTGTTGAGCCTTTGCCTTGGCACGGCAAATCTGTCTCTGGCTGATCTTCGGACGGCTGTTGTGGAAGGCGCGGACAGCGGCGTGGCTGGGCGTATTTTCTGGTATGCGAGATTGCCGCGAACACTGGCGACGATTTTAGCTGGAGCGGCTTTGGCTGTGTCCGGTGCTGTGATCCAAAATGTACTGACCAATAAACTGGCCTCTCCGGGCATCATCGGTGTCAACGCCGGTGCGGGACTGGCGGTGACGATCTGTTGTGCTATGGGGGCGATTTCCGGGTGGGCCATTGCAGGAGCAGCCTTTGGCGGTGCCCTTCTGGCAGTGATCCTGGTGACAGTGACGGCGCGGAAAATCGGTGCGTCCAGAACGACGGTGATTCTTGGCGGCGTGGCGATCAACAGCTTTTTGAACGCCGCGTCGGAAGCGATTACGACTCTGGTGCCGGATGTGGCCGTTCAGAGTGCGGATTTCCGTGTGGGCGGCTTTTCGTCGGTGGCTTACACAAGGTTGATTCCGGCGGGGATTCTGATCATGGCGGCTCTGCTGGTGATCTTTACCTTGTGCAATGAGCTGGATGTGATGGCGCTTGGGGAGGATACGGCTCAGGGGCTGGGACTATCTGTAAAGAAAATGAGGACAGTGTTTCTGGGAATTGCTGCGCTCCTTGCCGGTGCAACGGTCAGTTTTGCAGGACTTCTCGGTTTTGTGGGTTTGATCGTTCCCCATTTGGGTCGCAGTGTGGTTGGTTCTGAAAGCCGCAATCTGCTGCCGTTTTGTGCGGTGTTTGGTGCAGGATTTGTGGCACTCTGTGATCTGATCGCCAGAACGGTATTTGCGCCTTATGAGATTGCTGTGGGCATTCTCATGTCATTCATTGGCGGTCCATTTTTCATCTACATTCTGCTTCGTCGGAGAGGAGGGCGCGTATGATCGAACTGAAACATGTTTGTGCCGGTTATGAAGACCGGGAAGTGCTTCGTGATATCAGTATGTCCTTTGAGCCGGGCAAAGTGACGGCTCTGATCGGCCCCAACGGATGCGGAAAAAGTACGTTATTAAAGACGCTGGTTCGCATCCATACCCACAGCAGCGGCGAGATTCTTGTGGACGGGAAGCAGATTGAAACATATAAACCGAATGAACTGGCAAAACAGGTTGCCTATCTGGCCCAGAGCAAATCCACGCCGGACATCTCCGTGCTCCGTATGGTGCTCCATGGACGGTTTGCGTATCTCAGTTATCCGAGACGATACCGGGAGGAAGATCTTGCTGTTGCGAGAAGAGCTTTAACATGGGCCGGTCTCGAAGATATGGAAGATGAAAATGTGAACCGGTTATCCGGCGGTATGCAGCAGAAGGTTTATATTGCCATGGCACTGGCCCAGGATGCGGCGACGATCCTGATGGATGAGCCAACTACCTATCTGGATGTGGTTCACCAACTTCGGCTGATGGACATGGCAAAACAGCTGGCGGCACAGGGGAAAGCAATAGTTATGGTACTTCATGATCTTTCGCAGGCGCTTCGGACGGCGGATGAAGTGGTGGTACTGAGCGATGGACAGATCGCTGCCAAGGGGACGCCGGATCATGTTTTTGAGAGCGGCAAGCTGCAGGAAGTGTTCGGAATTGGAATTGAAAGGGTATGGACAAAGAGCGGATGGCATTATTTCCATTTTTCAGAGATATAAAAGATAAGACAATGATTGTAGTAGGGGCCGGAAAAGAGGCGGAGAGCAAGTGTGCAAAATTGGAACCTTATGGGGCAAAGATTGTGCGGATAAGGGAGGATATGATCTCTGTTGACCAACTTGCAGATTTGGCCCCGATTTGCGTGATCGTGGCAGGCGAGGACCGGGAGATGAACCGAAGAATTGCGGTCATGTGCCGCGAATGCGGTATTCTAGTCAATACGGTGGATGATCCGGAATACTGTGATTTTGTCTTTCCGTCCCTGATCAGTCGGGGGAATCTGTCGGTGGGAATCTGCACCGGCGGGGCAAGTCCCAGCATAGGAATGCTTTTAAAGCAGAAGGTGGAAGAACAGATCCCGGAACACATGGAGGAGATTTTAGACTGGCTGCAGGAAGTGCGGCCGGTGATTGCGGAGTCTGTTTCGGATAAAAAACAAAGGTTTTTATTGTTCCATCGCATGGCTGAAATGTGTATGGATCTTGGCAGACCTCTGACAGAAGAGGAGTTAAAGTGTGTGATTGAGGATTTTTGTCCATAGAATTGGGTGTAAAACTACATTGTTTGTTTTCACGCCCATTTTACGTTGCATAATGGGCATAAACCTTGTTCTTTTATTTCATACGCCCACATTATTGGGTGTTTGAATGCCACCTTACTGCATTAATGCCCATTATGAGAAGAAAATGTGGGTGTACGAATAGCTTGAATGTATCCTATGCCCAACATCTGTTTAAAAATGGGCGTTGGGGACCTTCGACCTCCTGCTATGCCCAATGAATATTCGAATGGAGGGAGACTGCTCATTCACTTTTTACTGGAAATCCGCCGGTAACTGATCAATATAATTGATAAAGTCCTGCATCTGGGATGTGACCGGATGGAATCGGTTGTAGCATAGGTAAAAGTATCGCTCCAAAGCGACTTCCTGCACCGGTAATTTGTGAACAGAACCGTCGGCCAATTTATCGCCGGCGCTGCGTTCGGAGAGAAAACCGAGACCGAGATTGTAGGTGACGGCATCGATGATGGCCGGGGTGCTGGTGCTCTCCCATTTGATTTTGTACGGAACATGCTGGGACTGCATGAGGCTTTCAAAGATGGCACGGGTGCCGCTGCCTTTTTCACGGAGGATAAAATCCTGATTTCGCAGTTCGGAAATCTTGATGGAGTCACAGGCGGCCAAGGGATGTTCATTGCTGCAGATGATGCATAGGGAGTCGGTAAGTGCCGGGCGGGTCAGGATCTCATCGCGGGAGATCGTACCTTCCACCAGTGCAATATCCAGTGTATTTTCCAGCAGCATCTGCTCGATCTGGCGGGTGTTGCTGATCATAACAAATGTATCGATATCCGGGTAACGTTGGTTGAGCCCGGATATTATTTTGCCCATAATGTTGGAGCCGATGGTCATGGTGGCACCGATGCGGAGCGGCCGGAGAGCGTTGATGGTCTTCATGTTCTGTTCTAAAGTTTCGTGGATCGCAATGATCTGGCGGGCGTTTTCCAGCAGAAGCATGCCGGCTGGTGTAATCTGAAGCTCTTTTGCATGGCGCTCAAATAACAAGGTCCCATATTCTTTTTCCAGATCAGAGATGATTTGGCTGACGGTCGGCTGGGAGATAAAGAGATGTTTTGCTGCCTCGCTCATTTTCTTGTACTCGGCTGTGATGACAAAGGCTTTTAACTGACGTAATGTTGCCATAATATACCTCGCGGTTTCGTTTGCGGATTCTCACGTGACTGAAATATAGGAAAAAACCTATACTATACATTAGATAATAATAGTTTACTGAGGAATTATCAAGTGTTATAATGGATAAAAGTATGTTTTGCAATCAGATTTTTTAATAATTGGAACGTAAAACGATAGCAGGAGGGGCGAAAATGAAAGTACTGGTACTTGGCGGTGTAGCAGCGGGAACCAAAGTTGCTGCAAAACTGATGAGAGAAGACCGCAGCAATGAGGTAACGATTTTAAACAAAGGAAAAAATATCTCCTATGCCGGCTGCGGACTTCCGTATTATGTTGGACATGTGATCGAAGATAAAGAGAGTCTGATCGTGAATACACCGGAGAAATACTCCAAACTGACAGGTGTACAGGTATTAACAGAAACTGAAGCTGTGAAAGTGGATCCGGCTGCAAAGAAAGTAACGGCATTGGATTTAAACACACAGGAAACAAAAGAGTATGATTATGATAAACTGGTAATCGCCGTTGGTGCGAGCCCGGTGAAACCGCCGATCAGCGGCTGTGATCTGGAAAATGTATTCTTTATGAGAACACCGGAAGATGCGATCCGCCTTCGCGAAGTGGTGGATGTAGGAGATATTAAGAGAGCCGTTGTAGTCGGTGCCGGCTATATCGGTCTGGAGATTGCAGAGAATCTGAAAGAGCAGGGAATTCGCCCGTTTGTTCTGGATATGGCTCCGCAGGTGCTTCCGGGATTTGATAAGGAAATGGCAGCTTATATCGAGAATAAGCTGGTAGAAAACGGTATTCCGGTGGTGACCGGTGTGACTGTGACCGGTATCGAAGGTGACGGTAAAGTTGAAAAGGTAACAACAAGCAAGAAGGCTTATAAGGCTGATCTGGTGGTGTTGAGTGCCGGTATCAGACCGAATACCGAGTTTTTAAATGACACAGGTCTGGAGATGGCAAAGGGAACAATCCTGACCAATGAGTTTGGTGAGACCAATCTCCCGGATATCTATGCGGCAGGCGACTGCGCGATGGTTCGCAATGCGATGACCGGCAAGGCGGCATGGTCTCCGATGGGTTCTACAGCCAATATCGTTGGCCGTCTGATCGCCCAGAATATGACAGGCAAGAGCGCCGGCCATAAGGGTGTTCTTGGCACAGCCGTATGTAAACTTCCGGAGATCAATGTGGGAAGAACCGGTCTCACAGAGGAGCAGGCAAAGGCGGAGGGCTTTGATCCGATCAGTGTTGTGACAATCGTGGATGATAAGGCTCATTATTATGCAGATGCCAGCACATTTGTGATCAAGATGATCGCAGATAAGGCAACGGAGAGACTTCTCGGTGTGCAGGTGATCGGTTCCGGTGCTGTTGACAAAGTAGTGGATATCGCAGTGACAGGTATTACTTTAAAGGCGACACTTTCCGATCTGGCAGATTTGGATCTGGCGTATGCACCGCCGTTCTCCACAGCGATCCATCCGTTCGAGCATACCTTAAACGTGCTTCGCAATAAGATGAGCGGCAATCTGGAGTCTATGACTCCGGCCGAGTATGCAGACGGTGCAGCGGAAGACTATAAGCTGATCGATACAAGCTTACAGCCGTCCGTGGAAGGTGCTCCGTATGTGGAGATGACCGATGTAAATGGTCCGATCGAAGGTTATGATCCGGAGGATAAACTCCTTCTGGTATGTAATAAAGGTAAACGTGCATATCTGCTGCAGAACCGTTTGAAACATTACGGTTACAAGAATACAAAGGTTCTTGAGGGCGGCACATTGTTTAACGATGTAGAAATGGAATAAAAATAAGGGGGATTTGGTTATGGGATGTACAATTAAACCGGATGAGATTAAAAGAGTAAAAGCGTTAGGTTTCCTGAACAACAAGGGTACAGACTGTTTTAACGCACGTGTGATCACAGTAAACGGTAAAATCACAGCAGATCAGGTTCGTGTGATCGCGGATGCTGCAGAAAAGTTTGGTAACGGTGATGTGGAGTTTACAACACGTCTGACTGTAGAGGTTCGCGGTATCCACTATGATAATATTGAAGCGTTCCGTGAGTTTATTGGAAAAGCAGGTCTGCAGACTGGCGGTACCGGCTCTCTGGTACGTCCGATCGTTTCCTGTAAAGGTACAACCTGCCAGTACGGTTTATATGACACATTTGCACTTTCCGAGAAGATTCATGAGAGATTCTATCTGGGCTACCACACAGTAAGACTTCCGCACAAGTTCAAAATTGCAACAGGCGGATGCCCGAACAACTGTGTAAAACCGGATCTGAACGACCTTGGTATTGTAGGCCAGCTGGTTCCGAACTTCGATGAGGATATGTGTAACGGCTGTAAGAAGTGCCAGGTTGAGAAGGCATGTCCGATGAAGGCTGTTGCTGTGGAAGGCGGCGTTGCTGAGATCGATCAGGAAATCTGTAACAACTGCGGCCGTTGTATCGGCACATGTCCGTTCGATGCAATTGAAGACGGTACACCGGGCTTCAAGATCTACATCGGCGGCAGATGGGGCAAGAAAGTTGCCCGTGGCAGAGCATTATCCAAAGTGTTCACAACAGAGGAAGAAATGCTTGATACTGTAGAGAAAGCAATTCTCTTATTCCGTGAACAGGGTATCACAGGCGAGCGTTTCGCTGACACAATCGAAAGAATCGGTTTCGAGAATGTTGAGAAACAGCTTCTCTCCAACGAGATTCTTGAGAGAAAGCAGGAAATCCTGGATGCAAAATTGCATCTTACAGGCGGCGCTACCTGCTAATTGAAAATCTTAATAAGGTCGCACAGTGGTCAGAATTTGGTCGCTGTGCGACTTTTTATTATTCGGCTTTTGAAATACTTCACAGCTGAAACAAACTGCGATATAATAGGCGGTAGAGCAATTTGGATACAACAGGAGGAAGCAAATGCAGTATATTTGTTCAAAATGTGGGCATGCAGAGAATGTGACCACCAGAAAAGCCAAATGTGAGTGCGGTGGTTTATGGAAACTGGATTACAAACCGCCGAAGTACGATCCGAAAATGATCGATCAGGGGACATGGAGTCTGTTCCGTTATCGTGCATTTATGCCGATGGAAGGGGATACCTGGAAGGATATCACCATGGGTGAGGGCATGACCCCGATCATTCGTCTGGATGAAGATGTTCTCTTAAAGATGGATTACTATATGCCGACCCTCTCCTTTAAAGACCGCGGTGCTGCCGTTTTAGTGGCTCACTGCAAATCCATCGGAGTGGAGCAGGTGGTGCAGGATTCCAGCGGAAATGCAGGAAACAGCGTGGCTGCATATTGCGGAAAAGCGGGAATCGGATGTGAGATTTTTGTTCCGGAGGGAACATCCCCGAAGAAGATTACGATGATCAAGTCCCATGGCGCGAAGGCCAATGTTGTGCCGGGCAACCGTGAGGCTTGTGCCAATGCGTGCCGCAGCAAGGTAGAAGAGGAAGGAATCTTCTACTGCAGCCATGTATACAATCCGTTCTTCTATGAAGGAACTAAGACATATATTTATGAGACTTTTGAACAGCTCGGCCGTATTCCGGAGTATATTTTTATTCCGACCGGAAACGGAACTCTGTTTATTGGTGCGATCAAAGCGTTAGAGCATCTGCTCGAAAGCGGTATGATCGAAAAAATGCCGCACATCGTCGGTGTTCAGAGCGAACGCTGCAATCCGCTGGATGAAGCGGTGAAACTTGGTTCTAAAGAACCGGCATCTGTCATTTCTGTTCCGACTCTGGCAGAGGGTATTGCGATCGCAGAACCGATGCGCGGTGAAGAGATGCTGGAATATATCTATCAATACGGTGTGGAGATTCAGACCGTGCCGGAGGATGAGATCTTAAATGCCCGTGCGGAACTGGCTGAAAAAGGTGTGTTCTGTGAGCATACCACAGCCGGGACTTACGCAGCTTATCTGGCATACTGCAAGAAACATGGCAAGACATCGGATGCTCTGCTGCCGATGTGCGGAGCAGGACTGAAGTCCGAGCACTAAGAAGTCAGGAGTTATTGTTAGGATGAAATTTATCACAACAGAAAGTTCAAAAAAACGAAATGCGCCATATAGTCCGGGCGTGATCCACAATGGGATATTGTATGTTTCCGGACAGCTGGCACTTGATCCGGCAACCGGAAAAGTGGCAAAAGGCGGCGTGCGGGAACACGCAAGACAGGCACTTGCCAACATGGATGAAGTGCTGCAGCTGGTAGGCGTTCCGAAAGAGAATGTAATCCAGTGTCGTGTGTACACACCGAACGTGGAATACTGGGACGATATTAATGTGGAATATGTAAACTATTTTGGTGATCATCGCCCGGCGCGCGTGGTAGTGCCGACCGGACCGCTGCATTTTGGCAGCCTGGTGGAAATTGAAGCGATGGCAGCGGTGCCGGAGGAGAAATAACATGGGAAATACACAGACAAATGAAAACAAAGCCGCCATCGGACGTATCGCACTGTCCATGGCTATCTGGGGTACCGTTGGTATTTTTATTAAGAAACTTCCGTACCCGTCTGCAGTTACCGCATTGGGACGCGGTATCATCGGTGCCTTATTCCTGCTTTTGACCGCAGCGATCGCGAAGAAACCGCTGGATAAGGCAGCGATCAAGAAGAATTTTAAACTGCTTATCCTGTCAGGTACATTGATCGCAGTGAACTGGATGCTGTTGTTCGAATCTTATAACTACATTCCGGTATCGATCGCAACATTATGCTATTACTTGTCACCGGTATTTGTGACACTGGCATCTCCGGTGGTTCTGAAGGAAAAACTGACAGGAATGAAACTGGCCTGCATTGGTGCAGCCCTTCTTGGTATGGTTTTGATCTCCGGCGTTCTGCAGGGAAATACAGCCGGTGACACCAAGTTTGTCGGAATCCTGTTGGGATGCGGAGCGGCAGTCCTTTATGCATGTGTGGTTCTGGTCAACAAATTTATTAAAGATATTCCGTCTAACGACTGTACGATCATGCAGCTTGGAACTGTGGCTGTGGTCCTTACCCCATATGTTCTTTTGACACAGGATCTCGGTGCAATGGACTGGAATCCGTCTTTTTTGCTTATGCTGGTACTTGTCGGTATCGTACATACCGGTATTGCATATAAACTGTATTTTGGTGCAGTTCCGTACGTAGAAGGACAGAAGATTGCCCTGCTCAGCTATATTGATCCGGTGATCACAATTATCCTGGCAGCGGTTGTTCTTGGCGAGCCGATGACGATTTACAGCATCGTTGGCGCAGTGCTGATCCTTGGTTCCACGATGGTGAGTGAGTTGTTTGGAAAGAAATAGACTATAGATTTTATCAATTGAAATTCTATTGTATCGCTACAAAAAATATGGTATCATAAAAGTTATGAGATTCAGTTTTTTAAAGCCGCAAAGTGCGGCGATTTGAAAGGAGATAAATAAAATGAAGTACGATTTTACCAGTATTATCGACCGTCATGGAAAAGACTCTATCGCTGTTGATCCGGATCCGAAGTCCCCGTATCGTTCCGGTTTCGAATTAAAGCCGGGCTTTGATCATATCCCGATGTGGGTTGCTGATATGAACTTTGCAACGGTTCCGACAATCCAGGAAGCAATCATTGAGCGTGTAAAACATCCAACATTTGGTTATTTCAATCCGCGTGAGGAATATTTTAACAGCATCATCGAATGGCAGAAGACAAGAAATGGTGTAGAGGGCTTAAAGCCGGAGAATATCGGTTATGAGAACGGTGTTCTTGGTGGTGTTACAAGTGCGCTCCGCATTCTTGCATCCCAGGGTGACAAGATCTTACTTCACTCCCCGACTTATATCGGTTTCACAAACGTTCTGAAGAACAATGGCTTTACCGCCGTTCACAGCCCGCTTTACCAGGATGAGAACGGTGTATGGCGTATGGACTTCGAAGATATGGACAAGAAGTTAAAAGAGCACAAGATCCACACAGCAATCTTCTGTTCCCCGCACAACCCGAGCGGCCGTGTTTGGGAGAAGTGGGAGATTGAGAAGGCGATGGAAGTATACGCTGCAAACAACGTATATGTAATCTCCGACGAGATCTGGTCCGATATCCTTCTGGATGGTCACAAGCACATTCCAACACAGTCCGTTTCTGAGGATGCAAAACAGAGAACCATCGCTATGTACGCTCCGTCCAAGACTTTCAACCTTGCCGGTCTGATCGGAAGCTACCATATCGTTTATAATCCGTGGCTCAATGACCGTCTGTTAAAGCATGAGTCCTTAAGCCATTATAATACAATGAACCTTCTCTCCATGTATGCACTGATCGGTGCTTACAAGCCGGAAGGTCACCAGTGGGTAGATGAGCTCTGCCAGGTTCTTTCTGAGAACGTAGACTATGGTTATAATTACATCAAAGAGAACTTCAAGGGCGTGAAGATCATCAAACCAGAGGGTACATACCTCCTCTTCCTTGACTGCACAGAGTGGTTAGAGGAGCACAATATGACAATCGAAGAGCTTAGAAAGAAAGGCTACGAGGTTGGTGTTGACTGGCAGGATGGTGAGGCATTCTTTATGAAGAATGGTATCCGTATGAATCTGGCTCTTCCGTTATCCAGAGTAAAAGAGGCATTCGATCGTCTTGACAAGTATGTTTTCAACGCATAATTGAATACTCTTAAAATTTTAACTGTCGCTTTGCGAGTGTATCGCAGGGCGGCAGTTTTTTGATTTACAGGAAAGAACTTGTCGCGCTGATGCATGAAAGTTTCTTTCCTGTAAACCCAAAAGGCCCTGTACGGGCCAATATGCACAGCTCGCGGCGAGGAAGCTGCTGCTTCGCAGCCCGCTCGCGCGCGAAGAATGTGCCAAGGCACATTCTTTATTCCTTAAAAATATTCTGTTCAGAGTCGGTTAAGATTCCGTATATCCTGTTGACTTTATGAAAAGAAATTGTTAGAATATCAAATTGGGGGTTCGCGGTATTTCGCGATTAAAATCCAATAAAACAAATTTTTATGGGGGATAAAAGACATGGAATCACTTATGACGTTACTGAGTAAGGTTCAGGCCTTTGTATGGGGCCCGCCGACTTTGATTCTGCTGATCGGTACAGGTTTCTACTTTACCTGTAGATTAGGACTTCTTCAGCTCTTCAAATTCCCGAAGGCAATCAGATGCATCTTTGAGAAGGAAGAGGGCGCAGGCGGCGACGTATCTGCATTTGCAACTCTTTGTACCACACTGGCAGCGGATATCGGTACCGGTAGTATCGTAGGTGTTGCCACTGCTCTTCGTGTAGGCGGTCCGGGCGCTATGTTCTGGATGTGGGTTTCTGCGATCTTTGGTATGACAACCAAGTATGCAGAGGCACTTTTAGCAGTAAAATATCGTGTTAAGGATGAAGAGGGTCACATTGCCGGCGGCCCGATGTACTACATTCAGAACGGTATGGGTAAGAAATATATCTGGCTGGCAAAAACTTTCGCGCTGTTTGGTGCGATCACAGCGTTACTTGGCTGTGGTACTTTCCCGCAGGTGAACGCGATTACCGAATCTGTAAACAACGCGTTCGGTATTCCGATCTTCGTGGTTGGTGCGATCATCACAGTTCTTGTAGCAGTAGTTATCATCGGTGGCATTCAGTCTATCTCTAAGGTAGCTGAGGTTGTAGTTCCGTTCATGGCACTCTTCTTCATCGGCGGTTCTGTACTGATCCTGTGCCTGAATGCGAGTGCGATTCCGGGTGCTTTCGGTGAGATCTTCCGCTGCGCATTTGCAAAAGAGTCCGTACTCGGTGGTGCAGCTGGTTCTGCGATCACATTTATGACAGCAATGCGTACCGGTGTTGCCCGTGGTGTTTACACAAACGAAGCTGGTCTGGGAAGCTCTCCGATCGTAGCGGCTGCAGCGCAGACAAATTCCTGCGTAAGACAGGGTCTGATCACAATGACAAGTGTATTCTTCACAACACTGGTTACATGTACAATGACAGGTCTGGTTATCATCTCCAGCGGCCTGCTTCACACATCCACAATGGATGGCAGTATCCTGGTATCCACTGCTTACAATATGAACCTTCCGCTTAATCTCGGTAAGTACATGATCGCTCTTGGTATTATCTTCTTCTCCTTCACAACCATCCTTGGTTGGGACTACTATGGTGAGAGATGTACCTTATACTTAACAGGAAGTACAAAATATATCAAAGTATTCAAAGTTGTTTATATCGCAGCAATCGCAGCAGCTCCGTTCTTATCCCTGGAGCCGATCTGGTTACTGGCTGATATTACAAACGCGCTGATGATCATCCCGAACCTGATCGCTCTGATCGCACTTAGAAAAGTCATCATCGAAGAGACACGTTTGTATTTTGCAAAAGAAAAATAATATGTTTATTGAGAAGACTAGGCAGAAATGTATGGTCTTCTTTTTTTTGTATTGAGTTAGTCTTTCGTAACTAAATCACGGAAACAATCCGACGGATCGCATATAATAGAAAAAATGAAAGGAGAATGCCTATGAAAAACAAAAAAAGAAGACCTGGTTGGTATTGCCTTTCCATTCTGCCGGCTTTGACGCTGGCGCTGAGCGGCTGTTCTGCAACTCAACATGAAGGTGATACAGTGGAACATGTTTCTGACGCAGAAACTGAACATATTATTTACTTGGCAGGCGGCTGCTTCTGGGGAATCGAGCATCTTATGCAGTCGATCCCGGGAGTGATTGATGCAGAAAACGGCTATGCCAATGGTACCGGTGCGGAGGATGCCAATTATTCGAAGATCCTATCCGGAAAGACCGGATTCCGGGAGACTGTAAAAGTGACATATGATCCGGAGCAGGTAAGTCTGGATGCATTGCTTCTGGCTTACTTCTATGTGATCGACCCGACAGTGGAACACAGACAGGGCAACGACGTCGGCAGCCAGTATCAGTCCGGTATTTATTATACCAATGAGGAAGACAAGGAAATTGTAGAGAGGATCGCAGAAATGGAAAAGAGTCGCAGCGAACAGTTTTTCGTGGAGATTGGACCGTTAGTAAACTTTTTCCGTGCAGAGGAACTTCATCAGGACTACTTGGAGAAGCATCCGAATGGCTATTGCCATATCCCATTGGAGGCCATTGAATTGTTCTCCAATCTGCGCATCGATCCGGGTGACTACCAGAAACCGGCGACGGAAGCGATTGAGGAAATGCTGACTGCGGAACAATATTATGTGACGCAGGAGAGCGGCACGGAGTATTCCTTCTATAATGAATACTGGAACCAGTTTGAAAAGGGCATTTATGTGGATGTTGTGACCGGAGAGCCTCTGTTTTCATCGGAAGACAAGTATGAGAGCAGCTGCGGGTGGCCGGCGTTCACCAAACCGATCGAAGCACCGGTTGTGGTGGAACTGGAAGATAACAGTTACGGAATGCAGCGCACGGAAGTGCGAAGCAGGGCCGGAAACTCCCATTTGGGACATGTTTTCACAGGCGATCCGGAATCGCCCAACGGTGTGCGTTACTGTATCAATAGCGCGTCCCTTCGCTTTGTTCCATATGAAAACATGGAAGAAGAGGGATACGGATATCTGTTAGAATTATTTGATGAAGAGAAATAGAAAGAGGTGCAGCAGTTTATGTCATATGCAATCGCGTTTTTGGAGGGAATCATAACATTTATTTCCCCGTGTTTACTTCCGATGCTCCCAATTTATATTTCCTACTTTGCGGGAGGTGGGGAGCGCAGTACGAAGAAGACACTGACAGGTGCTTTGGGGTTTGTCCTTGGTTTTACCGTGGTATTTACAGCCATGGGTGCGCTCGCCGGAACACTTGGAAGTTTCTTAAGGGAACACCAGATGATAGTCAATCTGATTTCCGGTCTTATTGTGATTCTATTCGGACTGAATTTTCTCGGTGTTGTGAAATTGAATCTGTTCGGTGGAAACCGGAGAGCGTTTAATACCGATAACATGGGGTTCGTTTCTGCCGTGTTGTTTGGTGTGATCTTCTCACTGGGTTGGACCCCATGTGTAGGCGCGTTTCTTGGCTCGGCACTCTTGCTCGCTTCCCAGCAGGGAAGTGTATTTGCCGGAACCATGATGCTGCTTGCATATTCACTGGGACTTGGCGTACCGTTTATTCTCAGTGCTGTGCTGATCGACAATCTGAAAACTACGTTTGACTGGATCAAACGGAACTATAGCGTTATCAATACCATCAGCGGAATGATCCTTGTGGTGATCGGCATTCTGATGGCGACAGGAACCTTTGGGCGACTGCTCAGTCTGCTCAGCTAGGAGGAATTATGAAAAAGAAGAATCATCTGTTAATTTTGAGTGCAGTTTTTGCACTGCTCCTGGGAGGGGCGTACGTATTATATGGTAAATTAGGACGGAATGTGGCTGCGGAACAGCTGATCGCAGCAGAACGTCCGGCAACCGTACATGCGGAGGTGAAGGAGACACAGCCGCAGACAGAAGAATCGGAAACACAGAAAAATGAGACACAACCGAAGCCTCTGGAAACAGAGACTCCGGTTGTGGAAGAATCGGAGCAGGAGACACAGGTTCCGGAGCTTGAAAAGGCACCGGATTTTACCATATATGACATTGCTGGCAACGAGGTTCATTTGTCCGATTATATCGGAAAGCCGGTGGTCCTCAATTTCTGGGCCAGCTGGTGCGGACCGTGTCAGAGCGAAATGCCGGATTTTGACGAGGTTTATGCAGAACTCGGTGATGAGATCCACTTCCTTATGGTCAATATGACGGGTGGAAGAGAAACCATCGATACGGCATCGGCTTTCATCGAAGAGCAGGGATATTCTTTCCCGGTATTCTATGATACTGAGTCCGATGCAGCGATGACATACGGGGTATACTCCCTTCCAACCACATATTTTATTGATGCGGAGGGATATGGAATCGCGCAGGCCATCGGTGCCATCAATCGCGAGACGCTGCAGAAGGGAATTGATATGATCCTTCCTTAATCGTTGATATCTTCACAGCACTCGGTCTCATAAACAATGCCTTCCTTCTCTCCTTTGGAAAAGTATCAGACCCATTATATCACAGGAATGGCGGTTGAAAAAAGGGGGATTTAGCAATATACTAGATGAAAGTGCTGCGCGTATATACGGAATAACATGCGCAGAAATGATAGGGATAAGCAGAGTCAAATGAAAGGGAACAGCGATATGGAGAAGAAATATGATGTGACGGCGTTAGGGGAATTGTTGATCGATTTTACGGAAAACGGAGTGAGTGGCCAGGGAAATCCGATATTGGAGACCAATCCGGGCGGTGCGCCGTGCAATGTGCTGGCAATGCTGCAGAAGCTGGGAAGTAAGACCTCATTTATTGGCAAGGTAGGAAATGATCAGTTTGGCTGGATGTTGAAAGAGACAATTGAATCCGTTGGTATTGACTCGGGGAACTTGATCATGGATGATGAGGTTCATACGACCTTAGCCTTTGTTCACACCTTCGAAGACGGAGACAGAGACTTTTCTTTCTACCGCAATCCGGGCGCGGATATGATGTTAAAAGTGACGGATGTGCAGAAAGACAGAATCGAAGCGTCAAAGATCCTCCATTTTGGCACACTTTCTTCCACTCATGAGACATGTCGTGAGGCGACCAGATATGCACTGCAGTGTGCAAAAGATGCAGGTGTGCTTGTGTCCTTTGACCCGAATCTGCGAGAACCACTGTGGAATGATCTGGAGGATGCAAAGCGTGAGATCGCCTATGGACTCGGATTGGCGGATATTGTAAAAATCTCTGATAATGAAGTAGTATTTATGACCGGGGAAGAAGATTACGAGAAGGCGGCAAGAATCCTGCAGGAGAAATATCAGATTCCGCTGCTGTTTGTGACTCTGGGACGCGATGGCAGTCGTGCATATTATAAAGATATGCGTGTTGAGGCTGCAGGTTTTATTCAGGAACATACCATCGAGACCACCGGTGCCGGTGATACGTTTACCGGCTGTGTACTCAGTAAGATTCTGGAACGCGGCGGTATCGAGGGACTGACGGAAACGGAATTAAAAGAAATGCTGACGTTTGCAAATGCCGGTGCATCTTTGATCACCACAAGACGCGGGGCATTGAAGGTCATGCCGGAGCGGGTGGAGATTGAAGAATTGATTATGAAGAGATAAGGGGCGGGTTTCCGCCCTTTTTGATTTCCGTGTGAATGTATTAAGAAATTATAAATTAGCACTCTCTGCTTGACAGTGCTAACAACATGTGCTATAGTTCTTCTAGAACAAACAAAAATGAACACATTGTAATTCATCTAACGTTTTAGGAGGCTTGCAATTATGAATATCAGTAAATTTACGCAAAAATCGGTTCAGGCGGTACAGGGCTGTGAGAAGCTGGCTTATGAATTTGGCAATCAGCAGATTGGTCAGGAGCATCTTCTTGTGAGTCTGCTTCGCTTGGAGGACAGCCTGATTTTGAAATTGATCACGAAAATGGGAATTTCCGGTGAGCAGTTTTTGAACGAGGCAGAACAGTTGATCAATAAACTTCCGAAGGTGTCCGGCGGCGGTCAGGTTTATATCAATAATGATCTGAATAAAGTCCTGATCAATGCGGAGGACGAGGCAAAGGCAATGGGAGACGAGTATGTTTCCGTGGAACATGTTTTCCTTTGCCTGATGAAAGAGGCAAATAAAGCGCTGAAAGATCTGTTCAAGATGTACGGCATTGACCGTAACAAGTTTTTACAGGTACTTTCCACAGTACGAGGCAACCAGCGTGTGGTCAGTGACAATCCGGAAGTGACGTATGATACATTAAATAAATATGGTGCAGATCTGGTAGAAAGAGCCAGGGAACAGAAATTGGATCCGGTAATCGGCCGCGATGCGGAGATTCGAAACGTGGTTCGTATTCTTTCCAGAAAGACGAAAAATAATCCGGTTCTGATCGGTGAACCGGGTGTCGGTAAGACAGCGGTAGTGGAAGGCCTGGCGCAGAGAATTGTCCGCGGCGATGTGCCGGAAGGACTGAAGGATAAAAAGTTGTTCTCACTGGATATGGGTGCATTGGTGGCAGGTGCCAAGTACCGAGGTGAGTTTGAAGAACGTCTGAAAGCCGTCCTGGATGAAGTGAAGAAAAGTGACGGTCAGATCATTCTCTTTATCGATGAACTGCATACGATTGTCGGCGCTGGTAAATCCGATGGCGCTATGGATGCAGGTAATATGTTAAAACCGATGCTGGCCCGCGGTGAGCTGCACTGCATCGGTGCTACCACACTGGATGAGTATCGCAAATATATTGAAAAGGATCCGGCGCTTGAGCGTCGTTTCCAGCCGGTACTGGTGGATGAACCGACAGTGGAAGATACGATTTCCATTCTTCGCGGTCTGAAGGATCGTTATGAAGTGTACCATGGCGTGAAGATCACAGACTCTGCGCTGGTAAGTGCAGCAGTGCTTTCCAACCGCTATATCAGCGATCGTTTTCTGCCGGATAAAGCCATCGATCTGGTGGATGAGGCATGTGCGATGATCAAGACCGAGTTGGATTCTATGCCAACCGAACTGGATGAATTATCCAGAAAGATCATGCAGATGGAGATTGAGGAAGCGGCGCTTAAGAAAGAGACGGACCGCCTCAGCCAGGATCGTCTGGCGGACTTACAAAAAGAATTGGCAGAGCTGCATGATACCTTTACTTCCCAAAAGGCTCAGTGGGAAAATGAGAAGGCATCCGTGGATAAACTTTCCAGTCTTCGCGAAGAGATTGAGAGTGTGAATCGTCAGATTCAGGATGCGCAGCAGAGATATGACCTGAATAAGGCGGCAGAATTGCAGTACGGAAAACTTCCGCAGCTGGAGAAAGAACTGCAGGAAGAGGAAGAACGTGTAAAGAATCAGGACTTAAGTCTGGTACACGAAAGTGTGACTGACGATGAGATTGCAAGGATTATCTCCCGCTGGACCGGAATTCCTGTGGCAAAGCTGACTGAGAGCGAGAGAAATAAGACTCTTCATCTCGATGAGCAGCTGCACAAGCGTGTGGTCGGACAGGATGAAGGTGTGGAGAAAGTGACCGAGGCCATTATTCGTTCCAAGGCCGGAATCAAAGACCCGACCAAACCGATTGGTTCTTTCCTGTTCCTCGGTCCAACCGGTGTCGGTAAAACGGAGCTTGCGAAAGCTCTGGCTGAGAATCTGTTCGATGATGAAACCAATATGGTCCGCATCGATATGAGTGAATACATGGAGAAACACTCCGTATCCAGACTGATCGGAGCGCCGCCAGGATATGTAGGTTACGATGAAGGAGGTCAGCTGACCGAGGCAGTTCGCAGAAAACCGTACTGTGTCGTACTGTTCGATGAGGTGGAAAAAGCCCATCCGGACGTGTTCAATGTGCTGCTTCAGGTGCTGGATGACGGACGGATCACAGATTCCATGGGTAAGACAGTTGATTTTAAGAATACGATCATCATCCTTACATCCAACATTGGTTCCCAGTATCTGCTGGATGGAATTGATGAGGAAGGAATGATCCGCCCAGAGGCAGAGGCTGCGGTTATGCACGATCTTCGTGCGCATTTCAGACCGGAATTCCTGAATCGTCTGGATGAGATGGTTCTGTTCAAACCGCTCACCAAGAGCAACATCGGTGGAATCATCAACCTGCTGATCGCAGATGTGAATAAGCGCCTTGCAGATAAAGAACTGTCCATCGCACTGACTGATGAGGCTAAGGCGTTTATCGTGGAGAATGGCTACGATCCGGTATACGGTGCAAGGCCGTTAAAACGTTACCTGCAGAAACATGTGGAGACATTGGCTGCGAAGCTGATTCTTTCCGACGGCGTGCGTGTGGGCGATACGATTCTGATTGATGTGGTAGATGGAAAACTGAGTGCGAGTGCAAAGAGATAATTATAAGTTGATATTTCATTCAGTGATGTAAGTTTCATTCGTTCATTAAATTATAAAATTATAATCCAACAATTGAATGTGAAAGAAACTTACATCTGAATGAACTATGCATAGAACATACACACGAGAGGTTCATTTTAATTGTGATATTTTGATTGAGTAAGATTGAAAGTGTCTATTAGAAAATCCCATATTCTGAAAATGATAGGCTGGACGACTGAGCTTCCAAAGATTTTCGCCTGTACAAAGATTGCAAATGCATTTATCGCAATCGTCGTACAGGCGGATAAAATCGCATGGAAGCAAAGGTAGTCAGCCGTATTTACAGAATATGGGATTACTATATAGATAGCTTTTATTTACTCAATTAAATATCAATTCCCCCATCCATGCGTCCACAGATTTACATTGACACTTAACATAATTATCATGTATGATAAAAGGTAAATTTGATTTGATATACGTGATGGAAATAGAGGGGAGACCTAACAATGAATGGTGCACAGGCAATGATCAAATGCCTTGAAAATGAAGGGGTAGAGACCATATTCGGTTATCCGGGTGTGGCAATCTGTCCGTTTTATGATGCAGTGTTGGATTCTGATATCCGTACAGTTTTGGTGCGTTCGGAGCAGAATGCGGCTCATGCTGCCAGTGGAATGGCACGTGTGACGGGAAAGGTGGGGGTCTGCGCGGTCACAAGCGGTCCTGGTGCGACCAACCTGATCACAGGAATTGCTACGGCGTTCGCGGATAGTATTCCGCTGATCTGTATTACCGGCCAGGTAAACAGCGAATTGATTGGAAGCGATGTATTCCAGGAGGCTGATATTACCGGTGCAACGGAATCATTTGTAAAGTACAGCTATCTTGTGAGAAACGTGGAAGATATTCCGCAGATCATGAAAGAGGCGTTCTATATTGCCAATACCGGACGAAAGGGACCGGTTCTGATCGATGTGCCAATCGATGTGCAGAATGCGACGATCAAGAAATTCAAATATCCGGAGAGTGTTTCTCTTCGTACATATAAACCGACCGTCAAAGGTCATGCTGTTCAGATGAAAAAGGTGATGACAGAGCTCCAAAAGGCAAAACGCCCGGTAATCTGCGCCGGCGGCGGTGTGCTGCTTAGTGATGCACAGAATCTGATGCGCGAGTTTGCCCACAAATACCGTGTTCCGGTGGTTTCCACGATGATGGGAATCGGAGCAATGCCGACTCTGGATCCGCTGTATTTCGGTATGGTTGGAAACAATGGTATGGCGTATGCAAACCGTGCAATGAACGAAGCGGATATGGTCATTATGGTCGGTGCCCGCGTGGCGGACCGTGCGGTAAATCAGCCGGAGATCATCACAAAAAATAAGGTTTTAGTACATATGGATGTGGATCCGGCAGAAATTGGAAAGAATGCCGGTCCGACGATTCCGCTGGTTGGCGATGCAAAACATATCTTTACAGATATGATGCAGATGGAAATTGAAGTGGACCATGAAGAGTGGATCCAGACTTTGTATCGATATGGCGAAACAATGGAAGTAAAACGTAATCCGGATCCGGACTATGTGGATCCGGCGGCGTTTGTACGTATGTTGTCCGAGAAAATGGATGAAGATGGAATCTACGTGGCTGACGTAGGCCAGAATCAGATCTGGTCCTGCAAAAATTATCTGATGCGAAACGGCAGTTTCCTTACTTCCGGCGGTATGGGAACCATGGGTTACTCTATTCCGGCTGCCATTGGTGCTAAAATGGGCTGTCCGGATCGGCAGGCGGTTGCAGTATGTGGTGACGGTTCTTTCCAGATGTCTATGTGTGAACTGGCGACCATGCGCCAGCATGGAGTGGCTGCCAAAGTGGTCGTGATGAAAAACGGATATCTCGGCATGGTGCGCGAGTACCAGACGAAGACATACAACAATCGATTTTCCGTGGTGGATCTTTCCGGTAGTCCGGATCTGTCCAAAATCGCGGAGGCGTATGGAATTCCGTTTATCCGTGTGACAAGGATGGATGAGGCGGAGGCAGCGATCGAACGTTTCCTGGAGAATGACGAATCGGTGTTGATGGAGTGCGTGATCCATCCGTTGGACAGAGTGTAGGAGGGGACATATATGAAAAAGATTTATTCTGTTTTGGTAGAAAACCGCTCCGGTGTTCTGTTCAAGGTGGCAGGGTTGTTTTCGAGAAGAGCTTTCAATATTAATAGTCTGGTTGTGGGTGAGACCGATGATCCGACCATGTCCAGAATGACCATTGTTTCCACCGGTGATGCCCATACGCTGGAGCAGATTGAGAAACAGCTCAATAAGAAACTGGATGTGATCAAGGTTAAAACTTTTGATGAGCATGAATGTTATACCCGCGAGCTGATGCTGATCAAGGTGAAATATGGAAGAAGCAATCGAAAGGACATTATGGAAATCTGCAGCATTATGAAGGCTGAGATTGTGGACATGTCAAAAAATTATATGATGATTCAGCTTTGCGATACATCGGATCGGATTCAGTTGTTCATGAATATGCTGAATGGAATTACGATTACAGAAGTGGCCCGTACCGGTACGGTGGCGCTGCCAATGTGCAAAGAGAATGAATAGGCGGATGCTGTCTTGTAGATAAAACTGCAGGACAGCATTTTTAATTGACAGGGAAATACACTGTTTATATAATGAAGTCAGAAAAGGAGGCGATATCCATGAAAAGATATAAGAAATTTGGCGTTTTGTTTTTGGCGATGATGATGGTCCTGCATGTGACTGTCCTTGCTTTTGCTGACCAATCTGCTTCAAAGAACGGGGATGTAGTGGTCCTTTATACCAATGACGTCCATACACATGTGGATAATGAGGGGCTTCGCTATTCCAACGTGGCTGGTCTCAAGAAAGAATTGGCAGCAGCGGGTAATGAGGTAATCCTGGTGGATGCGGGTGATCATATTCAGGGAACTGCCTACGGCTCCATGGACAAAGGCGAAACGATCATTCATTTGATGAATGCAGCAGGATACGATCTTGCTACTTTGGGAAACCATGAATTCGATTACGGTATGGACGGCGCCATGAATGCGATCCAATGGGCAGGTTTTCCATATGTGTCTGCAAATTTCCATCATGAAACGAACGGTGCAATGGGTGAGAGTGTGCTGGATTCTTACCATGTTTTTGATTTCGGAGAGATGGAAGTGGCATTTGTTGGTATTACCACACCGGAGACTTTTACGAAATCCACACCGGCATATTTCCAGGATGGAAAAGGCAATTATATTTACGGAATTGCAGGCGGCACGGACGGTAAAGCACTGTATGCGTCTGTACAGAAGGCGATTGATGCGGCGGCAAAAGAGGCAGACGTTGTCATTGCACTCGGCCATCTGGGAGATGATCCGGCTTCGAAACCGTGGACCAGTGAGGAATTGATCGCAAATACGACCGGTCTTGATGCATTTATCGATGGTCATTCACATTCAACGGTAGCAGGAAAGAATGTGAAAGACAAAGCAGGCAATGATGTTCTGCTTACACAGACCGGTGAGTATCTGGATGCGGTCGGAAAGATGACCATTAAACCGGATGGTTCGATCATGACAGAATTAGTGACCGATTATGCGGGTGTTGATGAAACTGTGAAAGCGATGGAACAGGGATGGATCGATTCTGTCAACGGAAAATTAGGACAGAATGTTGGCTCTGTTTCTGATGTTCTCGATAACTACGACGCTGAGGGAAATCGATTGGTGAGAAGTCAGGAGACCAACACCGGTGATTTCGCAGCTGACGCGTTATACTATCTGTTTACAGATATGGGGCTGGATGTGGATGTTGCTGTTATGAACGGCGGCGGAATCCGTAACAAAGCAGTAACCGGTGATATCACATATCTGACATGCAAAGAAATTCACAGCTTTGGCAATGTGGCATGTTTGCAGACTGTCACAGGTCAGCAGCTTCTCGATGCGCTCGAGTGGGGTGCGAAAGATGCGGGTGCAGCTGAGAATGGCGGATTCTTACAGGTGTCCGGCCTAAAATATACGATCGACACAAATATTCCATCCACAGTGCAGAAGGATGAAAAAGGCGTATGGAC
This sequence comes from Lachnospiraceae bacterium, assembly GCA_017435025.1. The sequence goes on from JAFSFU010000190.1 coordinate 29,609, forward strand.
CGGCGGGCCGACCGGAGCGTACCGTGTTAAAAATGTACAGGTACTGAATAATCAGACCGGCGCATATGAAGCGTTGAATCTGAATGCAAAATATAATCTGGCAGGTTACAATTATACACTCCGTGACCTGGGTGACGGTTTTGCCATGTTTGACGGAGCGGTCAATGTGCTGGATTATGTGATGGAAGATTACATGGTACTGGCAAATTACATTCAGTCCTTTGCGGGATGTGAGGTGACCGGTTATTCTGAACCGCAGGGCAGAATTACGATCATCGAATCGGAAGCAATGGATAGCGGAAAGATTACAGTGGGTGGCCTGGACCAGAATCTTTGGACCACAAAGTACGGAAATTTGTATTGTGATCTGAAGGTGGAGAAGTTCTTTGATATGGGCTATGGACTCGGTGATCTGGTAAAGGTGAAATTCCTGAATCAGGAACTGGTTCTCCCGGTAGTTCCAACGTATTCTTATGTGGAATCCGGAAAGCCGGCGATCATTGCCGGATTTACGGATAGCGGTGCACCGACCGGCTATATCTCCTTTGCGATCAATATGGGTAACTTTACGGAAACTTATGGAATTGCCGTGAAGAAGACGGACGATGCAGGGAACTGGTGGTTTGAGGCATGTGAAGGTGTGACATTCCCGATGGAGATCACATTGGAGATGGCAGAAGATGACGGATATATGGCCCAGTATATGCTCCATGACCTGAACCGCACCAATGTGCGCGAGGACTATGCAGCGCTGACCGATGATCAGTTCGCGAATTTCCGGAATATTGCAGTAAGCGGTATGGGCAACCGGATTCTCTACCGGTCTTCCAGCCCGATCAATCCGGAGCTTGGAAGGAACACTTATGCCGATGCGGCGATTGAGGCAGCAGGCGTAAAGACGATCGTGAATCTGGCTGACAACAGAGATGAGGCTCAAGCATATCCGGGCTTTGGGGATTCTTATTACAGCAAACAGAATGTGATCTATCTTGGTCTTGGGGTGGACTTCCAGGCAGATGAGTTCAAGGCCGGACTTGCAAATGGTCTGAAGTTCATGTCATCCAACGAGGGTCCGTATCTGGTACACTGTACCGAAGGTAAGGATCGCGCAGGTTTTGTTTCTGCTCTGCTTTCCTGCCTGATGGGGGCAAGCTACGAAGAAGTTCTTGCTGATTACATGGTTACATACGACAATTACTACGGTATAAAACCTGGAACCGATAAGTACCAGGCGATTGCCGACAGTAATATCGTGAAGTCACTGAAACTGGCGTTTGGTGTAGATGATCTGACTGCGGTGAATCTGGCAGCAGAAGCGGAAGAATATCTGCAGTCCATCGGACTGCGTTCTGATGAGATTGCCGCATTGAAGGCAAATCTGAGTGTCAGCCGTGAGGGTGCACCGGAGATTGCATACGTCAATGTTGTTACGAAAGGATACGTGGTTGTGCGCGGCGATTCCCTGTGGCTGATCGCACAGAGAGAGCTGGGCAATGGAAGACGCTGGACTGAGATTTATGATATGAATAAGAACGTTCTGGTGAATCCGGATTTGATCCGTGTTGGTCAGAGACTGGCGATGCCGGGACGGTAGGATTGATATTTCATTGAGTAAATAAAAAGCCATCTATAGAAAATATCTTATTTTGTAAAAACGGCTGACTACCTTCGCTTCCATGCGATTTTATATGCCGGTACGACGATTGCGATAAATGCTTTTGCAATCTTTGTACCGGCATAAATCTTTGAAAGCTCAGTCGTCCAGCCTATCATTTACAAGAATAAGATATTTTCTACCAGATGGTCTTATTTATCTTTACTCAATCGAAATATCACAATAAAGCTCAAAGTGTGCTGGGAGTATCTATATGAGATTTTTATATCAATGGATACTATAGAACTTGAAAAAACGAGAATCAAGGGCGGTAAAGTATCTCATGAAAAAAATGAAGGTCTCAGATACCGCAAAATGTTCGTTTCGGGTATCGCAGAATCCGATTCTCATGCATAGATACTTTAAAACCATGTAAAATGTACCACATAGACTGGACACACCATTAAACAAGATAGACCCA